>JBHHYW010000033.1:0-12982 GCA_046757745.1 Candidatus Scalindua sp. | reverse complement strand
AGTGAATCCATATTAGACGCAGATACTATTATTCTGGCCATAGGCCAGGCCTCTGATTTATCCTTTCTTGAAGGCCAGGAAAAGATCCAAATTACCAGAGGAGGCACAATAGCCGTAAACACTGACACCTTGAGCACTGATATGCCAGGTGTTTTTGCGGGTGGAGATATAGTATTAGGCAGAGGAACACTTACTATGGGCTTAGGACATGGTAAGAAAGCGGCATTATCGATCCACAATTATCTCAGAAAATCTTCAGAGGCCGACTATAAATTCAGAGACGTTAAACCTATTGACGAACTATCAGGGTCAGAGACGAGAGTGGATAAAATAAGAAAAGAGGCAAGGGATGAGATGCCATCCCTTGACCCGGATACAAGGGTAGAGAATTTCGAAGAAGTTGAACTTGGATTTACTGAAGAAATAGCGGTACGTGAGGCAATGCGTTGTATGAACTGCGGAAACGGCGCTACTATCTCACCAGAAGTTTGCATTGCATGCTTAACATGTGTCAGAGTTTGTCCTTTTGGAATCCCAAAGATAAAGGAAGACGAAAATTTTGCATATATTGATAATGATTGCCAATCATGCGGGATGTGTGTTGTAGAATGCCCGGCCAAGGCGATTGAGTTTAAGGGCCCATATGAGGATATGGGCGAAGCTTGTTTAGATGAAGTTTTAAAAGAAGCCGGGAGCACAGACTCATTGATAATAAACTTCTATTGCGGCTATAATCTGGACTTAGCACTGACCTCAGAAAAGCTGCCGGAAAATATCAAGCAGATAAACCTGCTCAGTCTGGGAAAATTAAGTCCCAAATTAATACTTGAGGCATTTGAGAAAGGCGCTGATGGCGTCTTAATTACATCATGTGACGACTCGTGTCATTTCGGAGATTCATGTAATGCCTGGGCCGAGCAAAGAACTGAAACTGCAATGGGTTTCCTGTCTTCAATTGGCATAGAAAAGGAAAGGATCAAATGTCACATGCTCTCTACCCACAATAAGGAAGGTTTTCTACAAACAGTAAATCAATTTATAGAAGATATACATAATTTGAATTAAAGGAGATTAGACATGAAAGTAGCCCTGATTTTTACTGGAAGCAGCCCGATTCTCATAGTTACCTCGTATCCATCACTGGAGGACAAAAGATTCATGGAAAAATTAAAGCAAAAAGGGATTGATAAATTTATTGCTTTTGAGGTCAGATTAGAAAGTGCAAAGGAAAAATATGGTAACCGTTTTGACATTATAACGGATGACTTGAATGCAACCGAAGACATGCGGATACTTGATTACAACGGACAACTTGCTTTTGAAAGATTCTCTTTTGAAGAGTTAGGTGAAATGATTAAACATGACGGACACAATATGTAAATATAAATTGAATACCTCCCGAAAGGCCGGTCTGCAAAGCTGAGCTTCGTTCATGCCATTTGCCGGGCAGGAAGGCAACCTTGCTTTCGCAAGGAATCCATCCTCTATAATTTATGCCAATACATTTAAGTCAATTTTAGGACTATGAGCGATAACAATTTAAAAGCCGGAAGCAACCTGGAGAAACTGCTCAGGAAAGGCGAGTTTGTTGTTACGTCAGAACTGGGGCCACCCAGAGGCGCCAGCCGTGAAGCTGTAGAAAAGAAAGCAGAAATCTTGAAAGGCTATGCTGACGCATTCAATTTGACCGACTGTCAGACAGCGAGGGTGCGCCTTTCAAGCATTGCAAGTGGCGCTATACTCCTTAACATGGGCATGGAACCAGTCATACAAATGACCTGTAGAGACAGGAATCGAATAGCGATGCAAAGTGACATACTTGGGGCCGCAGGCCTGGGCATGAAGAACCTTCTATGTTTAACTGGAGACCATCAATGCTTTGGAGACCACCCGGATGCAAAAGGTGTTTTTGATGTAGACTCTATCCAGCTTCTGGATATTTCCAGAAAGATGAGAGATGAGAAAAGGTTTCAGTCAGGTGAAGAGTTAAAAGTTGAACCCAGGCTTTTCTTAGGCGCCGCATCTAATCCTTTTGCCGATCCTCTCCAGTTTCGAGCTATTCGTCTTGCAAAAAAAGTAAAAGCCGGAGCCGATTTTATACAAACACAAATTATCTATAACCTGGAAAAGTTTGAGAAGTGGATGAGCATGGTGCGGGACATGGGATTGCATAAGAAGGTATTTATCTTAGCCGGCGTCACTCCGATCAGATCTCTGGGCATGGCGAAATACATGAAAGAAAAAGTTCCAGGCATGGATGTCCCTGATGAGATAATAAAGCGTCTGGAGGGAGTGGAAAAGAAAAAGGCGGAAGGCATAAACATCTGCCTTGAGATAATCGAGCGGGTACGCGATATTGAAGGAGTCTCAGGAATTCACATCATGGCGGTTGAGTGGGAAGAAATAGTACCGGAAATCACAGAAAAAGCCGGCCTGCTACCGAGGCCTATTCTTTGAAACGCCAAACAGGAACTAATAAATTACAAATCTCAAGTCACAAATCCCAAATAACAATACCAAAATGGCCAAAACAAAAAAATGAGATATTACTCATTGACATCATCTAATTAAGGTGGCCTGGTTTGTCAAGACCATTTTCAATCAAAAAAAGGAAGAAATTGCCGGCTTAGAGACTAAAATGCAGCAATTACAATTATACCTGAAACCATAACTGTAGCCCCCAGAAACCTTTCCTTAATATTTGTTTCCTTAAAAAACACAACGCCATAAAAAACACCAAAAAGAATACTCAACCGTTTTACTGAAACCATATAAGATACTTCAATAAGGCTAATTGCCTTTAAATGTGTAATTATCATTATCGCTATCAACATTCCTATAAAAATAAAAGGTACCGGCCTGGAAATTGATTTCGACAAAAAGTGTTTACTCTTAAAGCTGATTATTATGAATAAAAATAGTGACAACAAGAATATATAAATAACACTAAAAAATGCCGGACTTGAATGTTGTACTGCTGTCTTGCCAAGACATGCTCCTATACTGAACATAAAAGCAACAATAATCATTAATACAGATCCGTTTTCTTTAGCTATTGCCTTAAATGGCGCAAGGAATCCCTGGCTAATAGTGTGAACGTTTAATAAATAAGCGCCGATTACGACTAAAACTATACCTATAAATCCAAATTTATCAGGTTTCTCTCCCAAAATAATATATGATGTTACAATCAAAAAGATAGGGGTTAATGATAAAAATGGAAGTGTCAACGAAAGAGGTGATACTTTTATGGCTCTGATGTATAACAACACAGCTATTATATCAAGTGAGACAGCCAAAAATGTAATCATAAAAAAGACTCTGTCAAGTTCGGGGATGTCAATGAAGGGGATGATAACAGCAATAAAAGGCGCTGCATACCCTGTTCTTGCCCAGGCAACAATATATGGATCGGTGTCATCATCTAATGCTTTTTTACTGAGTGCATCTGCGGTTGCCAAGCTTAATGCACAAACAAAAGCGTAAATAAACCAACCCATTTAAAAGTGATATATTTCCTCTCTACCCGCTGATTTGTGCCCAGCCTGCAATACCAGCATTCATCTCATTTAAGAATTGAACATGCCAGTTTATAATCCTCAAAAGAATGGATTTCAAGCCAACCTGAATTTGCCTCCATACCATATACGGGAAAGTCTGAGTTTATAATTTCTTGAAGGAGATCAGAAAATAAAGCATGCTCGAACTTGTCTACACTATAAAAAGGGTTTCCACTATATTTTCCCAACGATGTACGATATATCTTCTTTACAACCTCAACGCCCTTCCTGGAGAGCAATACAATACCTGGAAATTCAGAGTGGCATTCGACAGGATTCAAATCTTGACCAATTTTCTCAATACGCTTTAATGTATTACTATGCAAACTTCTCTTTGCCTTGAGAGTCGCCCCTTCAACAATAACTAATTCTTTTCTTCTATTATCATATGCGTGTTTTGGATCATATGAGTTATCAATGAGTATAGTAATATCTTCTTTACTCTCCATGATCCTGTTCAATATAACATGGTCAAATATTACATCTCCGAAACATATAATTGTTTTCTCACTGATATTATTAAGGGCACACATAATCGAATAAAGCGTACCTGTATTACTATAGTCAGGGTTATTGATTAACTTAACCCCATTAACGCCAACCTCCTCTTTCTTATAACCAACAACAACATTGATTGAATAAATCTTACATTTATTTAATACCTCCACCTGACGTTGCAGGAGGGGTTTTCCGTTTAGATCAAGCATTGAGAAAGGGATATCTTCTGAAATATTTTTCATAGAATGTTCCTGGAGATGATCACCGGCAACCGGTATAACCGCAACTGCGGTTGCTGAATCAGCTAAAGAGTATTTTAATTCTGACTCCTTCATTTGCAGCATCCCCTGCAGTTCAAATACATCATCTAAAGTTGCAATCTTATCTTCCACAGAAGCAGTGCTTCCAGAATTATAAACACTCGAAAACACCTCACTCATTGCCCTGATACTTGCACGAATACCATGATTCGCATAAATTGCCATTGAAATTCGCTTTTCCTGCAACTTCTCAGCAGTAACTTTATAATATTTTGTTGGAACCACAACTAAGGGCGCTCTATTATTCCATTTATCAACAAACTCAAAAATTTCGTCAGGAGACTGGGATTTACTATGAATAAGTATGGCGTCTGCACCTGCGTCAATGTACGCATGAGCACGCTTTAAAGCCTCTTCCATGCCCCATCCTGCTATTAAGGCTTCAACACGCGCTATGACAAGGAAATCCGGATCCTTTTGAGCATTCTTGGCCGCTAATATTTTCCCGACAAATTCTGCAATTGACGCCAGTTCCTGCCTCCCCGGAATAAAACTGTTAACTTTAGGAAAAAGTTTATCTTCAATACAAACAGCCGCTATCTCTGCGGCTTCATACTTTTTAACCATGTGAATTACATTATTTGAGTTTCCGTAACCGGTATCACAATCTGCTATAACAGGAATATTGACGGCTTCATTCATGGAGGAAGCGACATTGAAGAAATCAGTCATGGAAAGGATATTGGCGTCGGGTAGAGCATAGCTGGTAGATATTTCCAGGCCGCTCGCCCATACAGCATCAAAGCCTGACTTTTCCACCAACTTTGCACTCAAGGCATTATGTGCTCCCATGACACGAATCAGTTTATGTGAAGCAAAAAGATTGCGTATTTTTTTTAATTTAGTATGCATGTTTATTTACAAGTCCCCTCCAGATAGTCAACCACATTATTTCTAAATCTAATCTGAAACTCCAATTTTCTATGTAATATAAATCGCACTCAATCCTCTTCTCAAGCGATGTATTCCCTCTCCACCCGTTAATCTGTGCCCAGCCTGTAATCCCGGCCTTCATCTTATGTCTCAACATATACTTTGGAATCTTGTTTCTAAATTGCTGTATAAAAAACTCCCTCTCAGGCCTTGGACCTACAATACTCATGTCCCCTTTAAGCACATTAAAGAATTGAGGAAGTTCGTCCATGCTTGTCTTTCTCAAAAAGGCGCCAATTGATGTCCTGCGGGAATCATCCTTTGCTGCCCAAACCGGGCCTGTTTCCTTTTCAGCCTCAATTGTCATAGTTCTATATTTCAACATATTGAAAATCTTTCCATCTAAACCCATACGTTCCTGACCGTGTAATATTGGGCCCCTGGACGACGCCTTTACCAGCAATGAGATAACAAGCATCAAAGGAGACGTAACTAATATAATGATCAAAGACAACACAACATCTGCAATTCTCTTAATCACTATATTCCAACCGTATAGAGGCGTATCCCTTAAACTAATTATCGGCATACCTTCAAATTCTCCAATACCCCCCCTTAATGTAGCAAACTCAAACAAATCCGGGATTACCATGATTGAAACCATCTCATCGCCTATATCATCAAGAACTGATTTCAGATTCTCTTGTGCGCTCAATGAAAGAGTAATAAAGACTATATCTATCTTATGATTCACGACAACATTTCTAATATTTTTGAAAGTATCCAGTACCTTAAAACCTTTCAGTCCATTACCAATCTGAGAATTATCCTCACTCAAGAAACCTTTAATTTTGATTCCAAGTTCCGGATGATTATGTACCTTATCCGCAACATCCTGTCCCAGACCCCCTGCCCCTACAATTATAGCATGTCTCAGATTATAACCTCGTTTCCTGATAAACCTCAAAAGTTCACGAAAGAGTATTCTTTCAATAGATAAGGCAATCACACAAATTATCCAGAAGTACAGAAAAGTAACCCTTGAAAACTCGAATCTTCTCACAAAAAATGTTATTGAAACTAGAATTAAGATAGCAATTGTAGTTCCCTTTGCAATATCCATTACCTCCGCAACTTTTGACGAAATCCTTCTTGGCCGATATAGGCCAAAAGTCTTAAACACCATATACCATAGTGGAAGCATAATGGCCAGGAGAGTAAGGTATGTAAGAAATGGAGGTATGCCTTTATACACTGGAACAATTGGAAAGTAAAAACGTAAATAATAAGCCAATATCCAGGAACAAGATAATGTTACCCAATCAATAAGCAGGACCAGTGTTTGAAAAAATTTACTATGCTTTTTTAACATATAAATTAGTTCACTCCGTTCACTAATTTATTATTGTTTTGCGAAGCAAAACGTTAATTAAAGAATATTTCTAAATTCAAATAAGGCATTTTCAATTCGTTGGACATTTTTTTTGTTATCACAGAGACAGGCAAAAAACACTCTTAAATTAGCAGCTTGGGGGAGCTAATTTAAATTCACTATATTCTTGTTCGATATAATTCCTGATTTTCTCTTTAAATATTGCCCTGTCAAAAGACTCGGCATTTTTCCTGATTTCCTGTTTATTAAATGAATCTTTTATATCTTCAAAATGTAATACCGCTTGTGCTAAAGACTCGGGAGTTTGCTCATAAAAGAATACGCCTGTTGCATTTTCCGATTGCCCGTTCTCACTCTTAACTTTCAATTTGCCATTATCTATGGGAATAATTGTTTCCAAAGCGCCTCCACCTCCATAAGCTATTACCGGCTTCCCTGATGCCTGTGCCTCCAGGGGTACAATTCCAAAGTCATCTATTCCAGGGAAGATCAGCGCTTTGCATGTTGCATAGTGATCTCTTACTGTCTCATCGGACTGCCATCCCATTAATTCAATATTTCTGTTTGCAATCCTTCTCAGCCTGCCCTCCTCCTGTCCGGAGCCAATTATCTTAAGTGGCAGGCCAAGTTTATTGAATGCATTAATTCCAATATCCACCCGTTTATTCGGCGCCAGTGGAGAAACCATCAGGTAAAAATCTTCATTTGATGATGAAGGCTTAAAGTATGAACAGTCTACCGGTGGAAATATTATGTCCGACTCCCTATCGTAGTACTTTTTTATTCTTCCGGCAACGTATTTGGAAATAGCAACAAATTTGTTTACACGTTTACTACTTGCCACATCCCATTTCCGTAAATAATTCCTTACAAGAAAAACCGCCTGTCTCGTAATTGCACCAGATCGTTCTCCGGTAAAATACTGATCATACATGTCCCATATATATCTCATTGGCGTAAAACAATAACTCACATTTAATGTGTCAGATCCTGTTATCACGCCTTTTGCAACACAATGACTGCTGGACAGGACGACATCGTATCCACGGAGATCAAATCTTTCAATAGCAGTAGGAAATACAGGCAGAAAGTAACGATACTTCTTCTTTGCCAAGGGTAAATGCTGGATAAACGATGTACGAATATCCATATTCTCAATAGTATCTGAAGCGCTTCCTCTGTTATGCAACAAGGCATACAGATGGGCATCAGGAAACAACTCACAGAATACTTCAAGCACCTTCTCTCCCCCTCTCATACCGGTAATCCAGTCATGTACCAGTGCAACTTTCATTATTTATTAAATCATAGAAACCAATAAACTGTCTTGAGATAAGCTTTGCCAAAAAAATTACTGCCGCAAAAAGGCGCCCCAGTTAAATAATCACCTCAGTGGAATAATTGGTGCCACTGGGCAAGTCGAATTTAACGGGGTAGGCAAAAAGCGCAAAGGACGCAAAGTTAATTACAATTCATTAGAACGTACTTTTTGCTATCTGAACTGATACATTCTTTAATTGCATTCATATCATTATTATTTAGACGCGTTTAAAAATGTATCTCCTTTCTTTTAAGACTTGATAATTCTGTTGCAAATTCTCCAGCAATAGAACGATATATCTCCGCAACAACCTCCGGTAAATAGTCATGTACAATTCTATTACGAACGTCTCTCATTTGCATCCACAGGATAACAGAAGAAATAAGGTTGAGTTTTTCCATCTTATTCAAAACATCCCTCAAGGTGTCCGAGTTCTCTCCATACATCAATTTCTCATAGCACCGGAAGAACTTTATGCTAATCTCGACAGATCTAATGAATCTATCACTTAAGGCATCGTACGGTTCTCTTTGCTTTGGAGTATAATCTTTCCCCACTTCAAAAAGCGGCAGATCAGATAAAGAAGCTTCAACCAAACCGATAGCATTAAAAACATCCTTAAAAGCTTTTTCCGTTATGTAACGCTGATCTTTATTCATTTAAGCCTTTCCGTAGTAATGGTATTCAAAAATGCCTTTTGTTCTGAGTTTAGATTTTCTGGGTCCATAACAATGACATCAATTTTCTCTTCACATTCCATAAAATATTGTATCGCTACCCTTTGTGAAAGTTTATATGGATTTTCTTTGGAAAAGATAAGGATATCAATATCTCCACCCTTTTTCGTATCATCCACCCGTGAACCAAAAAGGTAGATTTCATCCTCTATCCCCTTAATAGCTTTATCTAATGCCTCTTTTTGTTTGCTATCTAATCTCATAAATCTACCTTTACCATATCATACCATATTCCGTAATCTTCTGCGGTTACCCTGCCTGCCCCGTTGAACCAATTATCCAACCGGAAAGCGCCCAATGGAAGCGGAGCATATTCTATCGGGATGAAACATGTAGTTAATTTCACTGGGGTTTTGTACCTGCCCGGCATCTCCGTTCAGACGGGCGCCTTTTTGAGGCAAATCTTTATTTTACAAATTTTAAATGTTTCCTTTGCAACCTTTTCCTGAAATATAATTCCGTTTCCGTCTGAAGCAGGACAGATTTTATACAAAAATTATACACAAAAGATTTGATATTGTAATCAATCACTCATCATTTTCTGATATATTTTATATGTGTCTTCTGCAACCTTCTCCTGGACAAAATGCGTTTGTACCCTTTGCCTACCTTTATTTGCTAATTCCACCCTTACATCTTCATTATTAATTAATACCTCCAGCTTTGATGACAAATCATCAACATCACCTTCTCTAAATATTAACCCACCGTTACCAATAACATTTGGAATCTCTCCGGAATCTGATCCGACAACAGGAACCTCACACGCCATTGCCTCAATCAATACCCTTCCAAATTGTTCTTTCCATGTTTTTGTGGTGTGGGAAGGGAGCACTAAGCAGTCCATACAGTTTAAATAATTTGGAACCTGAGAAGAAGGAATAGTGTCTATAATCTTAATCTGTTCAATACCCAGGCGACTTCCTTCTACCGTTATCTTATTTCTTAATTTCCCATCACCTACCAACAAGAGATTAAATTTGCCTTTTATTCTGGATACGGCTTCTAGTAAATCCATAACGCCCTTTTCTGCTACAAATCTACCTAAGAATCCGATTGTGAAAGCCTCCAAGCGCAACCTGTGCCTTAATCCTGTTGATTCCATTTTATGGAACATTTTAGTGTCTACTCCCAACGGTATCTCTGATATTCGCTTATTGCTAATACCCTTTTTTACAAGCACATTTCTGACCTCTTTGCTACCAGCTATCGCATAATCAGCATTTTTCAGATTATATCCTTCAATCCATGAAAATGGAAAAGGGTATTTCTTGTAAATATTCTGCCATGATACAAACAGACATTTTATGTTATACTTCCCAGCCAATCTGATTGCCTGGAAGGTTACGAGGCTATAATGTTCTTCCTCTATATGAAGTATATCAGGTTGAACCTGTCTCACATATCTTTCCAGCCCGGGATACCAGTGAAAGTGGTTGTAGCCACTCAGCACAACTTTTACAGGGATTATCTTATATTCATTACAGTATTCCTTCTCCAGGTTGGTCTTATCCCATTTTGTCGGTACAACTAGAGTTATCTCAACATCCTTAAATCCTGCGAGTACTTTGAGTTTTCTATGATGTGCCTTAGACACTAAAGCCTTCCAGATTACCAATACCTTCATTTCATCCTTTATCGTAAATCCTTAATAAGTTGAGGAATATTTTCAGACAAAACTAACTTTCCTGCCGCAAGAGTATAAAAAACTTATTTCCGGATTGAATGCAAAAGAATCATTTTATCATCTTTTGTAAAAAACCTGAACAACAGTAGGCAGGAAAAGTATATTAATGCACTTAGGAATATAATAAGTGCCAGATGCAATTTTGACATGATTACGACTATGAATGCCCCCATAATAACTACACTGATTAACGGCCTTATCAGTATAGTAATAACATTAACTTTACAGACATATTTTGCAACAAAACAGAGACCTAAACCAAACAAAACTATCTCTGTTATTACTGTTGCAGTACCAGCCCCCAAATATCCATACTGGGGGATCAAGCATAAATTCAAGGCTATATTTACAAAAACACACGTTCCTGCAATAATAGCATTGGTTTTCTGCCTGTCAACTGCAACCAGGATGTTCATGAGAATGTAATTAACAAAAATGAAAATAAGGGAAATGGCCAGTATCTTTAACGCCGGAACAGTTTTGAAATATTCCTTTCCGTAAATGGTAAATATTAATCGCTCCGACAATAATAATGTACCTAATGCTATTGGCAATGCAATCGCCAAAAGATATCTAAAAGATGTTCTGAAAATATTTTTAAGAGAATCTATAGACTCCTTGTACAAGCTGGAGACAATAGGGAAGAGAGCGCTTACAATCAGAGCCGGTAGAACAACTACTAATTCTACCAATCTCATTGCCGCTGAATACCATCCAATCTCACTATTATCCCCTCTGATTAAGGAAAGCATAACTACGTCTATTTTGAAATAAATAACAGTGAAAATTACTGTTAATGCAAGTGGCAATGATTCTCGAAGAATGTATTTCCAGAACCTCAGATTAAAATGTGGACGTATTTCTGCTATACTCACATAAACTATGTAAAATCCAATTATTGAACCAATCAAATAGACTATCAGGAACACATTAGTCACACCAAATAGTCCAAACCCTATCGCTAAAACCACAATTCCCGACAACAAAAGAAGAATATTATTTGTTCCCTTCAGGAGTGCTTCTATGTCCATCCTTTCATGAGCGTTAAGAACAGCACAAAAGAAATCTATCAAAGCCTTGAAAAACATTACCCCACCAAAGATCACAAGTATCGTAGTTACATCGGCAGGATAATCAGTAAAGAACACGAATAAACCTATTGCAGAAATGCATATAAGTGAAAGGACAATCTTTAATGTCAGAATATTACCAACATATTCCCTTGTCAGATCTTTTTGTCTGGACACATTCCTGATAAGTAATGTGGTTAAACCAAAATCGGCCGCTATAAAACAAATTCCCGTAAAAGAATATGCAAATGATAACTTGCCAAAATCTTCATCTCCCAATTTCCTTGCTGTATATATGAACAGAAGCGCCGGTAAGATCCTCGTAGATTCTGACAGAATTTTATAGAAGATATTTCGCCTTGCTCTTTTGATTAAACCATCTCTGGACACTTTTTGGATTCCCTGAATTCAGCCCTCCCGATGTCATATTTTAGCAATCTGTGATAACTCATTGATTATACATATGTTACGAAAATCTATGAATGCGCCCCATGGATTCTTAACTTATACCAGTTCCCTGGATGGTGTCAGGAAAGAACATGATCTAATAATCGCAACTTATTGCACGTATTGTTTTATTTGCAATTTACTAACAAATATGTTAATACATAAATGAACCGGCATATTACCTATTATAATGAAAAGGTCAGAAAAGAGATTGATAAGATGCCTGTGAGTATTAGAACCTCCTTTGCCAGGATTACTGAGTTGATAATTGAGTTTGGTCCTGGCTTGCCTATACCGTATGTACGTCCAATGAAAAATGGATTGTTTGAGATTCGCGCTAAAGGAAAAGAAGGTATCGGACGAGTTTTTTACTGCACGATTAAAGGCAGAAAAATTGTCGTTCTTCATAGTTTTATAAAAAAGGCTCAAAAAACACCTATAAAAGAACTTAATATCGCACGTAAACGCATGAAGGAGGTAGAAAGTGAAAACGCACAAAGAAATGGTTAGTAAATGGATGCAAGATCCTAAATTTAAAAAAGAATATGATGGCCTAAACGAAGAATTTACTATTCTTAAAGAAATGCTTAGGGCGCGTAAGGCTGCCAGATTAGGCCAGGCTGATGTTGCGAAACGTATGGGAACTAAACCCTCTGCTGTTGCCCGACTGGAAGCAGCAGGGGGTAGTAAAAGGCATTCTCCGTCTGTTGCGACGTTACGCAAGTACGCTGATGCAGTTGGTTGTCGATTAGAAATCAAAATAATCCCTCGTTAAGTTTCTCAAATATACAATCTACAACCCCAAATCTTCAATTTTCAATTCTTCCCCGACACAGTCATTTTGAGTTAATAAACTACTTTAACCAGTGCTTAATTTGGCCAGGGAGGAAAAAATGGTATCGATACATAAGACATATAAAGAAAAAATATTAGAAGAAATAGATGAATTTCCAGGAGACAAAATGTCGAAATTATATAGAATTATTCACTTATTAGTTACAGAGTTAAGATCAGAGACAAAAAAACAGGAAATAGTGGCTCATTAAAAGAACTCTGGAAAGGTAGTCGAATTAATG
>JBHHYW010000032.1:0-13005 GCA_046757745.1 Candidatus Scalindua sp. | reverse complement strand
TATTTACTGAAGAGGCTTATAAAATCTGTAAGAACGGGCAGATAGCAAGATTAATTGCCCTGAAATCGCTTCAAGAATTCGTAAAGAGAAACACTGATAACATAAAGATAGTTTTGTAGAAAGGGGTGGTCTAAATGTTAATTACAAATCAGAATGAATCTATAAGACAGGGTGGTAATGGTTGGAAACAGGGTGAAGTCGAAATCACTAATACGTTCTTTAATAACAACGCTAGTCTTGAAACAATCGGTATAGCATTAACGTCTGTATTTAACCATAAAAAGCTTTTTAAGATAATAGTTAGTTTAACAAATAATATGTTGAGATCGAAGTATGCGTCTCTAATGCTCATTGACGGGGACAGCCTTCGTCTAAAGTATTCAAATCATCTTCCTGAAGAAATAATGATGAAAACCAGAGTTAAAGTGGGAGCGGGAATATCCGGATGGGTAGCCTTAAAAGGATTACCTCTACTCGTTAAGGATATAGAAAGTGGTACAAGGTTTTTGAAGAGAAACAGTAATAGATATTCAAGTAGGTCTTTCATATCTGTTCCCTTAATTATCAGTGATAAGATTATAGGTGTCATAAACGTTAATGATAAGAATGATGATGAATTGTTTAATGAAAGTGATCTGAAGATCATTAAGGTTATCGCAAAGTATTCTGCAATAGCTATCAGAAATGCCACCCTGATTGAGAAGACCAAAAAGCTTACTGTCGCCAGGCAACTTGACAGAGACTACTTCGACAGTTCCAATAAATATCTTCCTGTTACGTTTAAAAGTCTTAAATTAGGCCCTTTTAACAAGAGTGAATTATATCTTGAAAATAACAATGATGGTGAGAAGAAATATGTATTGTATTGGAAGGGTGGAGACAGGTTATTTATTAATGAAAAAAGAGAAGAATTTATAAGGAAGAATATTGATAGACTCTATGTTCCAAAAAATGGCAGAAA
This sequence comes from Candidatus Scalindua sp., assembly GCA_046757745.1. GTDB lineage: Bacteria > Planctomycetota > Brocadiia > Brocadiales > Scalinduaceae > Scalindua. Next base: position 12,044 of record JBHHYW010000032.1, on the reverse strand, counting down.
GCAGTATTTGCGATTCATGGAGACAAACCTGGATAGAGTTATAGAAGACGAGGATTCCAATCCAAAGGAAAAGTATGATGTAGTCAAGGACGTTGCCATAAATATTATTAGCGACTTAAACGCTACACCTGAAGAAGTGTGCAATGTTGAAAGATCTAAGCAATGGATAGATAATATATTGGGACTCATTTGTAGTACCCGTAATAATTATGCTGATTTAATGAATGCAAAGAGCAACGATCAATATTTATACGGGCATTCCATAAATATAACAATGACCAGCCTGATCTTTGCTTATCATATGGGTATGAATATAGAGGATCTGAGCGAGTTTGGCCAGGGTCTGCTTCTCCAAGATATTGGTATGGGAAATGTTGATCCTTCAATATTTAATAAACCCGATAAATTGAATAATGAAGAATTTACTATAATCAGAAAGCACGCGGAGGTAGGATTTCACATGTTACAGGAAACCGGGAAGTTATCTTCAGAGTCTTGCTTACTTGCCCTGCTCCATCATGAAAACTTTGACGGTAGTGGTTATCCTTACGGCCTGAAAGGGAATGACATTAATTACTATGGCAGGATATCACGCATCGTTGATGTGTATAACGCCCTTACTTCTGACAGGCCATATGCAAAAGCCAAAGCCTCTCATGATGCGTGTATGATAATGAATGAAGATATGAAAGGGATGTTTGATTTTGAAATATTGGGTAAATTTACAGATTTCCTGGGATCAGTCAGGGCTGTAAATGAAACAAGCCGGTTAAGCATATGATTCGTATATTTGTTTCCTGGGGGGGGGGAGACGGTTGTTGCCGGATCTTTCAAGGTGCCTTCCAACGCAAATCTTCATGGTTTGCGTTCACACATTAGCATTTTGTTATCATAATTCACTTCCATTTTGGTTTCCTTCCAATAGCCTTCTGTCTTCTTGCTTGCGAAAACATCTTCTCGTCAGAGTCTCCTGAAACAGAAAGTTATGTTCTCATGTATGAACTCCCTGGTGCAACATCCTTGAAGTCAGTTAATACGGCAATCAGGATACAGGTTAATAATATAGACAAGTCTAACGGGAGTTCTTTCTTGTTTAATAAGAACTATACATAGGTGGGGTTTTTTTTGTCTTTACCCCAACCTGGCCAAGCTGGAAATTACAAGCATCAAATAACAAACAAGCTCCAAATTCAAATAAACGAAATTCATAACGGTTTGTTTTGGTTATTGGAATTTGGATACTGGGAATTATTTGTAATTTGAGATTTGAGCTTTGTAATCTAATTTTTGCCAAAAATGGTCAAAATATTTTACTAAGAGGCTAATTCCCTTGATTTCCTAACATAACTATAAATTTCTTAATTAATTGCTGGTCATAGTCTTCTTTTACTTCAGATAGCAGCTGAAATGCCTCGAATGGGGAATAGGCTTTTTTATATGGCCGTTCAGTTGTCAGGGCATCATAGAAATCTACAATCGCCCCGATACGTCCATATAGATGTACCTGATCTCCCTTTAATTTATATGGATAACCATTCCCCGATAACTTTTCATGATGTTGCATTATTGTGATTGTAGATTTTTGAGGTAGCTGCATGTTACTGCCTTTTAATAATTCTTGGGATGCAATAACGTGATTCTGTACATTTTTGTATTCATCCTCAGTCAGTCTGCCGGGTTTGTTCAAAATATGGGGTTCTATCGAACACTTGCCGACATCATGTAACAACGCACCTAATCCCAGTTCTTTGAGGTCAGGATCTTTTTTTAATTTCAAATGCATTCCTAATCCAATACTCAGGCTGCAAACATTTAATGAATGTGTATACGTGTAATAATCATGTGAGGTAATTTTCAGCAGGCTGTAAAAGTTGGTTTGATTGTCCAGTATTGAGCCGGTTAATGTTTCAACAAGCTCACTTGCCTTTTGGGTTACTTCTCCACTTCTTGGATCATTAAGAATGTCCTTTATAATGAATTTTGAATTTTCACGGATGACACTGAATTTGGATTCCAGTGAATAATCATCCATTTTTGCGTATTCTACTGCGATATCTTTAATGTACTCCTTATACAATGGTATTTCGTCGTTATGGATTACAATGGGGAAAGGGGAGCTTTGAACGTCTTCCGGTACTATGTCTGACAGGCTGTTCCCGTTACAAGGGCCAAAGTAAAGCTCTATTTCAATATCTAATTTCTTGTATACGTTAAAATCAACTTTAGAACCCGGCAGTAGATTTGTCTTTTCTATAGGAAAGTAATTAAGATGTGACTCATAGTATTTTTCTATATTTTCCGGATTATCAAAGGGTGGGCTACACCCTTCCAATGATACTCCGGTATTGGCGCTATCTTGTAGCGTACGGTAATATTCTTCAAACTTACCTTTCTCATCTTCTGAAATAAATATTGTCTTTACTTTATGTTCAGCAAGATTATTTACTGTTGCTTCCGTGAATGGATGGTTTCCCTTACGAAACAGGACTATGTTATTGTTTGCTTGAATAAAGATATTGAAGTCAAGTATGGTATTGACCCTCAAATCATCAGTTGCTATCGGGATATATTTAGATTTTCTCATAATCATGTTAATTTCTCATATAAGATCCAAATTTATTAAAGAGATATCCCCTGCACTTTTGAAACTGTTTTGCCTGTTCCAATATCTTTTCTTCAGATTCCCGGTGGGTCATATCCATGGTTTGCCTGTAAAAGGATGCAGTTCTGGCAAAATAGAGGGGCTTCAAGGCTTCTACCACCTCTTTTTTGTCTTCTGATGTTTCGTATGCAAAGATGAAATCATAGAGTATCTTTGCCCACAATTCCGAACCTATATTCCAACTCCTTGCAATATGCATTTTCTTGGTGGTATAGTAATGTGGCAGATGCATTATGGATGAGAGTTGCAAGTCTTTCCTGGAAAAACCTTCAATACTTTCCTTTTTGATGCTCTTGTAGTCAACCGAAAGTGGTTGTGGGTCCTCATAACTAAATTGACCATGAACCGGGCAATCTTTTTTGGTATTTCCATTCAGCCAGATATTCTTAAAATTTGAAATGTTTGCAAAGAGGGTGCTTATAACCTGGGTAAACATCGGCCCCAGCTTAGGCGCACTTGGCTTGTGAACCTTCGAACCCAATGCAACTTGACAAACCTTGAATCCATTTAAAACGGCTGCAGTTGTCATAAATATATCTATGCCGTACTGACTCGTACTATTTTCCCATGCCATTCCTGTCCAGTATCTTGCCATCTTTGGCGAGAAAGCGAAATCTCCTCCTATGGGTTGCCTGATATCTGCTTTAAAGATTGAGCATAACAAGGGATAAGTTATGTGGTTGGTTATAGTGCCGTCGTATTCGTTTCTTGAATATAGGGGGGTTACATAGTCATGTCCTTCCAGGACAGGAGTGGCAAGGGTCTTTACCCATTCAGGTGTAATACTCAATAGGTCAGCATCCACGACGACTATGGCCTTTGCCTTGAGGCGTTCAACTTCTATAAAGAGATTCCTGAAGTTGTTGCCCTTGCCGACAATGCCCTTTTCCGTACTGATATACTTTTTGAGTATTTTGCCTGTTTCGGCCCCCAGGAAGGCTTCTCTCGTTCCATCTGTAGAATTGTTATCAACGTTAATAATTGCGGCAGAAAGAGAGGGGAAGTGTTTGCTTAACCCCAATGACAATTGACTGGCAACAAAAGCAATATTATCTGCTTCGTTGTAAGACGGTATGCCGACGACAATATCTATTTCTTTGCATTTCTTGGTCATATTGGCCTCCTGTACTATATATATTCATATTATCGTCTTTTTATGTCATAACTTGAGTCTAAATCTCCTTTAAATTGAGCGATTTTGTAGCCGCAACCTTGAGGTTGCGTAACTTACGTAAACCCATCAAGTGATGAATAACGCAGGCTAAAGCCAGCGGCTACAACGGCATGTAATATTAAATAGCTTAATTTAGATTTAAATAGAATTGTTTTAAAGTTTTTTTGATTGTGAATTGTCAAGTACTGATGGATCGTATTTCAAATTTGTTGTAGATAATAGAAGTGGATTTGCTTTGCTTTCGCACGGTCATTCTTTTTTGGCTGGGTAGTTTGGAAGGGTAATCCACATATACACTTACTGCAGGACATCCAAAAGTCTGGCAGGACGCATTCCATATTCTCTCTTTGATTGTTGTGCCCGTCTTCTCTTGTTAAGATTATTAATTTTAGTCTTTGTATTATCTATTGAAGAAGACAATAAACTCATGCTATCCTGGTCGTAATGCATTAATTCAGTGATTATTGATTGTAATTGCCCCAGTAATGAATTGAATCGTTTATCTAATATAAGGTTTTTACGATTTGATGTAATTTCTTCCTGTATCTTTATATTAAGTTCGTCCAAATGTTTGATGTCTTTTACATGTTTTTCTCTTGTCGCAATTATTGAATTCAGCTCATTTGTGTTGCTTGATTTTATGATATCCGCCTGCCTCTTAGTTAGTTCCAGAATATTTTTGTAATATTCCATCTTTCGGGTTAAATAAGAAATTGTTTGCTCAATATTGGTTGAGTTTTGGTGTTTCATAATGTTTAAATGATTAAAAGGGGACAGGCATCTTTTTGATAATAAAGATTTATGAGAAAAAGAAGCCTGTCCCCTTTTAACCGGATAAATCTACTTTGGTGGCGGTATTATCACTGTCTTGTAATTCTACGTCTGGATGGTCTTTTATACTTGCCCATGATTCTCTTAACTCTGAGACAATTCTTCTTGCATTGTCTATTGCATTTGTATTCAGGTTTAAATCTGCATCAACTATTTCACGCATTACGAAGTTATATAATCGTAATAACGAAGTTGAAATCTCCCCGCCTTTTTCCATGTCTAATGATCCTGACAGTTCAGCAATGATTTCGTTTGCCTTTGTCAGGGAATATCCTTTCTCCTCATACTTTTTCTCCAGGATTTCTTTCTTTGCTTTATCAAATAAAGCAATTGCCCGGTCAAATAGCATTAAGATCAGGGTTGCCGGGTCGGCAGTTTCTATCTGCATCTTTCTGTATAAATCAGCTTTTTGTAGTTTCATTTATATTATACCATTTTCAAATCTAGAAAACTTCCTCATGCAGATTTCTTGACATATTAATTCTCTCGATTTCACATGAGTATTCGTTAAGCAGTCTGTTGGTTACCGGGTTGTTGCTGGTTTTTGCCATTCTAATGTCATCTGGAGTGGCATACATGCAGTACCAACTTAGGAAATTCTGCTTTTCTATGTCTTTATCGGTCAACATAATGGTTTATCACCATTTTTAATGATCATTATTTTGATTTTGTTCTTTACAAAAGATATAACGCAATATTCGTACCAAGAATATTCTTTTCGGCGCTGTGTTAAGTGATGGTGTAATAATTGGTTACAATATGTCGCCTTGTATATGCCTGATTGTAGGGGAATTTAGTGGTTAATTTTTACACAAAGTGGATATTTTTTCTGTTTACTTGGATAACTGAGCGAGTTGTTGTGCCAGGAAGCTGCTTACATTCTGCAGTTTTGATAGATTTAGTTCCAGTTGAACAAATTTATTATTTAACTTTAATGATTCCATCGCCAACCTTTCATTCATCCCGTCTATTGTTTCTTGTAGATTATCGACTGTATCTCCGAGACCATCTATTCTAATAGTGACCAGTCCGTCAATCGGATCTGTAAAGGTAACGAGTTTATTATACATTGTCTCGGCAACTCCCATTGTCAGTTTAGCTGTATCCTTAGCGCCGGGAGTTATGGCGCCAAAATTAAGGCTGCCTCCGCCTTCGTTATTCTCTGTCAATGTGATACTCAGCTGGCTGTCACCGGTAAAGGTATCGCTTATGGAAATCTTTCCACTGGAATCTATTGTAGCGCCTGATGCGCTCAGTCCGAAATTAGATTCAATGCTGGTTAGCAGGTTATCTACTGTGGTAGAGGTAGGGTTTATTGTGTAAATATAATTTACGGGTGTACCATCATGTTTTTTTCCTGATATCGTGATAGTATCATTGGCCACAACACTGGCGCCATTTATTCCTGAAAATGCGGTAGTGCTGGTGATCGCTGTAGTTCCATCGGTAGTATTTGCCACACTGCCAATCAGTGATTCAGTTGTGGACGTAACCTTTATTGCCAGTCCTTCGATACTCGATGTTTGCCCTGTACCGGGTTTAACACCTTTTAAGAGCTGTCCTGTACCTGTTGCCGCCTCACCGTTTATGGTGCCCGCTACGTCTATACCGGCTTCAACTCCGTTTGCTATTCCCGTATCCTGTGATGCAAATGTGCCAAAGCTCAGGCTACCGGCATTCTTATCAAAGGTAAAGGTAATACCCAGCTGACTGACTCCTGCGGTATCATCAGTGACCACAATCTTGCCGCCTGAAATGGTTAGACTCCCGGCTGTAAGGCCGAAATCAGTTTCTATCTGAGTAAGCATATTTTGTATAGTATTAGTGGTCTTGTCTGCAATCGTATAACTACCTGATTTTGCAGTACCTCCGTTATCCGTACCGGAGTAACTTATGACGGCCGTATTGGTTATATCGTTTCCCGGTCCACCCGTTGTATTGATATCTCCAAAAAAAGATCCGGCAACAATATTGCCTCCAGCTGTCAATGTATTTGCCTTGCTGCCTATTAATACTTCATTCCCAGCCACAGGGTCGGTGCCGGCTACCTGCGCAATTGTAAAGCCCTGAGCGCTTCCATAATTGTCATTTGTGATTACAAGTTGATTGTTTGCATTTTTAGATGCCGTGATCTCTACCGCATATCTACCCGTCACACCTCCGGTATTTGTTGTCAATACTGTGCCAAAGTTCAGGCTGGCAGGCTCTGTTATACTAATAGATAGCAGGCTGTCTCCGATTGTATTGTCTGTTAAAATAATAATTCCGGAGCTGTTAATTGTAGCTGACACAGCATTACCATAATCATCTTCTATTGCGGAGAGAAAATTCTGGACTGTATTTGTAGTAACGTCGCTGATTTGATACGAACCGTTTACGGCTACCCCCTGACGTGTTGTGCCGGTGAAAGTGATTGTGTCGTTGTTTGAGAGTCCGGCTCCGGTAATATCATTGAATTTGGTGCTTGACGTGATCGCCAGACCTGTGGAGATTGCAGTATTTGCCACACTTCCTGCAAGGGTTTGTGTCGTCTCTGTATCGAGAGCTGAATTTATTGTGCTTATTATATTGTCTATGGAGTTGCCGGTTGTAGTATCTCCGTCAAGGGCAATGGTTGCTATCCTGCCGCTGGCAGTGTCCGTAATTCTAATGGTTTCCTGTTTTCCCGCTCCCAGTCCGCTGCTCAGGCCAAGTTCACCCGTCTCGCCCGCCTTGGTTGCCGCCTGAGTAATATTTACGTTGTAATCTCCTGCTGACGTCTTATTTGTATGTCCTATGTATGTAACTTCACTGTTTGTTGCAGTACCTTCAGCAATAAACAGCCTCTTCACTTTATTGAAGTCGGAATTTATTTCAGATAGGAAGGTGCTGTCATTCAGCGTCAGTTTGCCGTCACTATCAGAGGTTATTCCAATCAGTGAAATGGCGTTTTCACCCGCCGGAAGCAAAGATATGGTTCCGGTAATTATTGACTGAATACTGGTTTTAATTGTGGATAAGGTGCCTTCACCTGAGAGAGTACCGGCGCTATCCAGATCCTCATTAAATTTAAATTCCGTGTTAATAAATTCAATAACACTGTTATATTTAGTTATAAAATTATTTACGCTGGTTTTTATACTGTCTGTATCCCTGGATATGTTTACGTCAACTGTAGAGCCTGATTCCACCCTGGCTATATCTAAAGTAGCCCCGGTTATGACGTCATCTATTGAGTTACTGCTTCGTATGACGTTAACACCGTCGATCTGTACTTTTAGATCCTGTCCGGCTGTAGTTTGCATTGAGTAGCCTTCGGTAGTTGCAGTAGCGGTACCAAAATCAAGGGTACCATTACCAACATTATTATTTGCTACTATGTTAAAGGTGATTTGGCTGTCTCCTCCAAAGGTATCGGTGACTACAATCTGCCCACTGCCATTTACTGATGCCGTAACTGTGTTTGTAGCGTCAACGCTTTTGAACATGTTTTGTATCGCTGTAAGCAGATTACCTATGGTGTTGGTCGTTTTGTCCGCAATAGTATAAGATCCGGTGACGGCATTCCCATCATGGTCTGTTCCTGACATAGTGATTGTATCGCCATTGGCAACATCATTACCGGGGACGCCCGTCGTGTCTATACTATCAAAAGTTGTAAGGCTGTCAATTGCGCCTCCGCCTGTTTTATTGTTTGCTGTTGCAGTGGTATGCACTTCTGCAATTGCAGCCTGCGCTCCTACTTTTATCCCCAAAGTCTCAAGTATGTTGTCGGTATCTGTAAATGAGGTTGTACCGCTGATGTCTATCTTATACGTTGTCACACCATCAGTAGTCGTAGGCACGACAGCCGCAGTTACATTTGTGAGTGCATTAATGTTACTGGCAATTGTGGTTAGAGATTGGGTGGAAAGGTTTATGGCAAGGGCTTGCCCCGCAATAGTTACCGTATTACTCTGGGGATTTGTCAAACCGAGCAGTGACCCAACGGCAGTCTGACTATTAGAGAATTCATCAGATTCTGCACCATCACTTGTTGTATTCTTGATGGCGTCACCGGTGGTAAATCCTAATGACGTCAGTATGTCAGTGGCAGAGGCTGAAAGTATGTTGAATTTATCTTTACCAGTATCGTCACTTGTGAGGACCAGGCGGTTGTCCGTGGCGGATACAGATATTATGCTTGCTGTCACTTTGGTTGCATTAGTACCGGAATTGGCATTGTTAATCTTAACTGAGATATCTTCAAGCGAATCCGTAGATGCTATTTTTATTACACTGCCGTTTATGAGAATCTCGCCTGTGAGACTTCGTGCATCTGTGAAACTACTGAAACTCTGTGATGATATTTGTCTCGCCTTTGCTAATTGTGATCCCGCGCTGAATGCTATTGTATGGGTGCCCGGACTGGCATCGGTTGTCGTTGTGACAGTGGCAAGATTGTCAGCCGCGAAAGTGGCTGAATCGGTCGAAGTTGATGTCTTAAAGACATTGAACGTATCACTATCTTTGAGTGTATTTGCATCCGACTGGAGGTCTGTCAGTTGTAGATTAAAGCCTTGAAAGGACTCTATTTTATCCTTTTTGCTTGTCTGATTGGCAACGACAACATCAATACGCTTTTTGCTTACTGAAATAAGCTGATCTATTAAACTGGCAGTATCAAGACCCGAAACCAAACCGCCTATGGAACTTGTACCTGGCATTTACCCTCCAATTCAATTTAAAAAATTCGTAATAGTTCACCGCTCCGCGGACAAAAGTCGCCGAGAACAAGAAGGCGTAGAGAGACACGAATTTTACGAATTAACCCTGGCCAAGACCGATCAACAAGGCCTCATACGTTGAGATAGCCAAGCGGGCAGGCACGAAACCATTAGTGTTTAATTCGTGAAATTCGTGTCGATATTAAAATCCGGAATAAGCATGTCTGTAATCTCAAAGGCAATCAAGGGGAAGAAACTCCGGCAAGATTCCTTTTGGCAATGGCAAAGAACCAAAAAGTTTTTTTGTCTCATTTATCTTTTCGATTTCATATGAATATTCATTAACCAATCTGTTTATGGCTGCTTTGTTAGTTCGCTCAGCCTTTTCAATTTCTTCCGTGGTAGCATAACAGCAGTACCAATTTAGAAAGTTTCTTTTATCGAGATTGTTTTTCATTGCTTTATTGTCCTTTCTTTAATAGCGGCACTTATGAAGAAAGCAAAAGGTGTACCATAATATTCACTAAATCAACAATATTATAAGTATTAATACATCTACAACTTATAATGTGAAAACTTAAATGCATTTTTGAAATCCAGTGGGTAATATTTTCGTACTATGGTTTGTTTTTACCACTCTTCAATTGCGGATTATTGTTTTGGATTGTGGAATGTTACAATTCATTATTCGCAGATCACAGTAAAAGAGCTTTCTAACCGGAATCAATTGCAAATCCATTACTCCCTTTTTGTCCTACAATCCAAAATTGAAAAAAGGGGGAGTGGTTTTATCCAACTCCCCCTTTTCGAGCCAAACTTTTCCACAGGATCATCCCCACGCTGGAGCGTGGGGATGATCTTCTTATGGATGCTTCTTATAACTGGTATAATCAACCCTATACTTATCCGAGAAGACTTAATACTGACTGTGGCGCAGCATTAGCCTGGGCAAGCATTGCGGTACCAGCTTGTAACAATATCTGGTTCTTTGTGAAAGCTACTGTTTCAAAAGCCAGATCAGCATCACGTATTACAGATTCAGCAGCAGTCAAGTTTTCAAGACTTGTAGCAATATTTGCACCGGCAAATCCCATTCTGTTTTGTACAGAACCGATACTTGCACGGGCAGTTGCCACAGTGTCAATAGCAGTATCAATTGTAGCTATGGCTGATTGTGCGTTGGCTAAAGTATCCGTTGCGACATCTGCCGAAGCGCCATTTGCCAGGACTGCCAGATTTAAGTCTGTCAGGCTGAAGGCAATTCGGTTGTCAGAATTGTTCTCATTTCCAAGCTGGAAAGTTGCACTGGTAGCCGTTGTTGTGGTTGTCGCAGTGGCAGCTTGACCATTTGAGGCTGTAGCATCATAGTTGGAATTTACAGTGACCTTAATACCAAGAGTTGAGAAATCGAGTATCTTAGATGCGCCAGCGGCGATAGAGCCATTACTGACTGTTATGGACTGTGTAGTCGTACCCAATTCGATTGTCATAGTCTTAAAGTTTGTACCAGTAGCAATTGTAACAGTATAGGTTGTAGCTGCAGTAGCGCCTGATACATCGACGGCGGTCACATTGTTACCTGAACTCAAAGCTCCAGCAGAACTTACGGCTGTGGAACCAAAACTACCATCAACAAGTGTGCTTCCTGCATATTTAGTAGAATTAACGATTCGATCTATTTCAGTCTCGAGGTCGGTAATTTCATTATTGATTTTTGTACGGTCAGAACTTGGAGTACTGTCAGATGCAGCCTGTGTTGCAAGTTCCTTCATCCTCTGCAGGATGTTTGTTACCTGGTCTGCGGCGCCTTCTGCAACCTGTAACAAGGATTGTGCCTGACTTGCATTGCTTGCACCCTGTGTCAAAGCCTTTATCTGAGATCTGAATCTCATAGATATAGCAAGACCGGCAGAATCGTCTGACGCCTTGTTAACCCTAAAACCTGAAGACAATCTTTCCAATGATTTTGAAAGACCTCTATCTGCTAATACAAGATTTCTGTGCGTGTTTAAAGCGGAGATATTGTTTTGTATTCTTAAACCCATTTTTAAATCCTCCTTGATTTTTTGTGTATGGCGTTAGTTCAACACCTACTACACGACCATTTTTAAAATTTTTCACTAATTCGGCTTCCATGCCAGGATTAGTATCATGCAAAAATAAGAACAGAAACAACTGATACGATGTTACTAAAAAGAACTTCTTTTTTCCGCTTATAGTAAACCACCTCCTTTTATGACTATAGTTTCCGAATTTGCTATGTGGGTATTTCCACTGATAATATTATCGGTCAGGGGGTGAAAGACTTTAGGGAAAAATATAAGTATTTTAAGGTGTAGAAGGATAAAGACTTAGATGTGTTTGTTTCAGGAAATTAGAGATATGCCGCCTGCCTGATAGACACGAATTGCACGAATTAGGACGTGTATTATGGACACAACTGTTCGGCAGTTATACTGCCGAACACATAGATGCCGCAGTAGAACTGCTCTACTCTTGTGAATGTAAAAGGGTATAGCATTTTAATAAAAAACAATAATCACACAAAGGCACGGAGCCGCAGAGGATAAGGTTTGAAGTTTGATACGCTAAACTTTGCGCTCTCGGCGGCTTTGCGGTGAGTAATTCTTGTCAGTAACAACAGGGTCTATCAGGGCGGCGATTTCAAAAGAGGCATTGGAGAGAAGTTCTT
>JBHHYW010000031.1:0-13162 GCA_046757745.1 Candidatus Scalindua sp. | reverse complement strand
TCGTATAGTTTTGAATATTCGAAGTTTTTAGATAGCACATCACCTACAACAATTATAGCAGTCTTCTTGATGTCATTCTGGGTTATTTCATCTGCAACATCGCTAAGGTTGGAAATGATAACTTTTTCATCTTTCCAGCTTGCTTTGTACACAATTGCGACGGGACAATTGGTTCCATAAATCGGCCTGAGGATGCTTGCAACTTTATCAATCTTATTAACACTCAAGAATATGCATAGTGTTGCTTTCGATTTTGCGAGGGTCTCTAATCCTTCTGTTTCGGGTACGGGTGTTCTCCCCTCAATACGCGTTATAATTACAGTTTGTGATACACCTGGTAAAGTAAGTTCCTGCTTTAATGTTGATGCCGCCGCTAGAAAAGAACTTACACCGGGAATTACTTCATAATCAATCCCACGTTTATCCAGCTCTGACATTTGCTCCTGTATTGCCCCGTATATTGATGGATCGCCTGTATGAACCCTGGCAACGTCTTTATTATCTTCTTTCGCTTCTTCTATTAAATTTATTATCTCATCCAGGGTCATGGATGCAGAATCGTATATCATGGTATCTTTACTGCAATACTTAAGGATATCAGGATTCACCAGAGTCCCAGCATATATACAATATCCGGATATTTCAATTATTTTCTTTCCCTTTACGGTTATGAGTTCTGGGTCACCGGGGCCAGCACCAATGAAGTATACTTTCATATTAACCAAATTAAACCGATTTAAAAATTCAAGAATTCAGGAACTCTTAATCTTTCAATTCCTTAATATTAATATTCCGTTTCCGTCTGAAGCATGACAACTATGTATTAAATTATAATGAAAATGCGAATTTGATTATCAAATAGAATACTGCGGTTAACAATGCTGCGGCAGGTAGTGTAATCACCCAGGAGATGACTATCTCTCGAATGGTTTTCAGGTTTAAAGAGTTTAAACCTCTAGCAAGTCCCACACCGAGCACAGCGCCAACCAGAGTGTGGGTAGTTGATACCGGCAGCGCAAGTTTAGATGCTAATACTATAGTTATAGCGGCCCCGAATTCAGCAGCAAACCCCCTCGTGGGGGTTAATTCGGTAATGTATTTTCCTATGGTTTCGATGACACGCCATCCCCAGGTGGCTAGCCCGATAACAATGCCCAGCCCTCCTAATAAGAGAACCAGTAAAGGAACCTGTGCCTTCATTCCCACAACACCCGACTTTATGGCAGAAAGAATCCCTGCTAAAGGGCCAATGGAGTTGGCCACGTCATTAGCTCCGTGAGCAAAAGCAACAAAGCAGGCACTCAAAATCTGTAAATAAACAAAGATCTTTTCTACCGTCAGGTAATCGGCGCTGACATGTTTCATATGTGAGTATTTCTCCAACCTGTTAGAGATATTTTCCGATTTATCCAGCACTTTGGTGATTTCATCAGAAAGTTCTCCGGTAATGGATTCTTTGACCCTTCTGAGATGCATCACTACCTTTTGCATGCTCTTTTCTACCTTCGGATCAATAAACTCATCATCATTTTCAGATCTGGAAGATTTAACTTTATTGACCAGAGGTATACTGATAAGCGCACCTAATAATCCCACCAGTCCGGCAAGTATCAGGGCATGACTTAGAGACAGGTCGAGATGAAGATTCTTTAAGCCTTTGAAAACCATCACCAGCGTCAGTGTTCCTACAACTAAAAATACTAAAAACGGTGTCATCCTTTTCGCAGATTCAACTGGGGTCCTGGAATCAAAAATAATCTTTTTCAATAGAATAAATATCGAGAAAGAGATCGCCCCGCTTAAAACAGGTGATACCACCCAACTGGCGGCAATCTGTGATACTTTGTTCCAGTGAATAGCGCCAAATCCACTGAATAAGATACCAAATCCCAAAACAGCTCCAACGATTGAATGAGTGGTGGAGACAGGCCACCCTTTATATGAAGCTATGTTCAGCCATGCGCCGGCAGCCAATAACGCCGCAATCATTCCATATATATAGTTGTTTGGATCTGAAGTAAATATGGCGGGGTCGATAATTCCTTTTCTGACGGTGTTTGTAACGTGTGAACCAACTAAGAATGCCCCAGCGAATTCCATGAGGGCGGCGACAAGTATAGCCCACTTAAGGGTTAAAGCCCCTGAGCCGACAGAGGTCCCCATGGCATTTGCCACATCATTGGCGCCGATATTCCATGCCATATAAAAGCTGATGCACAGGGCTAAAATAATGAGTATCGTTTCAGGGCTCAAGTTGCTCTCTCTTTATCATTACTCAAGGTCAAGTAGATTGCGGATACGGTGGGCTAGCTTTTCAGATGTGTTTGATAATGTTCTTATTTCTCTCAGAATTAATAACCACAATTGGAATTCAGCATGTGTAAAATGGTCTTCATTTCTGAAAATATTTTTAAGTAACTTCCGTTGAGACAAATCAGTTTCATGCTCCTTCAGGGCTACATTGCTAACCATAGACTTGACTTTTTCAGCCTCACGGCCGGTAAAAGAGGTTTCAAGAAGATTATCAAACTCATCAATAATCTTTTTGATGAGGTCATAAGTCTCGAAATTTTTGTTTAAAAAACTTTTGAAATCATCTTTGAATATATCCTTTAATGTGAGTTCTTTAAGTGTAAGCAATACTCCTATATCCTCACAATCGTCTGCAATATCATCCTGTAATGATAATATTTCCAATAAAGACGCTTTGCTGATAGGCATAAACAGGCCTCCCGGAAGATGATTGCGCAGTTCATTCTTTGTAGTATCCGCTTTCGCTTCGAGCTTTGAGATTTCTCTGGCTATTCTTAAGACTGACTTTGAATCATTTTTCTCCAGAGCTTCAAATATCTCTTTTACTTTTTTGACACATTCATTAACATCCTGCATATGCCTTTGCAGGGGGGCGAATGGTGATTTTGCAAATAACTTTAACAGCGTTCTCATGTTGAATGTTTAATAAAAAAGTGATATTAATCTGAATTTTGTACTAACAAAAAGTAAATAGTAAAGTATTAAAGCAGAAACCTGTAATTTTTCAATAACTTTTTCAAATTCGGTACAGTTTGCTTGACGTATACGTAGTAAATTATTCTCTGGTGTAGTTAAGTAGTTACAAATTTCATAGCATCATCAATCATCTCTTTTGCCTGTTTTCTTGTGACTTCAGTCTTTTCCGTACCCCTTATCATTTCTGCAACTTCTTCGAGACGTTCATTAGTTGAAAGTATATCGATAGTTACAAATGTTTTATTGTTTCTTGAAAATTTATTTACCTTGAAATGTTGTTCAGCATAACTTGCTATTTGTGGTAGGTGGGTAATGCATACAACCTGATGTGACTGCGAAACCAGTCTAAGTTTCTCACCAATGATTCGCCCCATTCTGCCTCCTATATTGGCATCTATTTCATCGAATATGAGGACAGGGGTTTGATCGGCAGAAGCCAGACATCGTTTTAATGCCAGCATTATTCTGGAGATTTCCCCACCCGAAGCAATTTTCCTGAGTGGCTTAAGCTCTTCACCGGGGTTGGACGAGAACATGAATTCTATATGATCAAATCCAAATTTGCATGCATCCCGCCAGTCTCCTGGGGCGCCCCTGTTAGTTAGCTCTAGATCCGACTCAGTTGGTGGGCGGGTCTGTAATCTGGTACTGGGTCGTCCTCGGGCGGCTTCCAAATTAAGCTGTTCTGCATTAGTCATATCTATCTTTGAGATATCAATATCAAATCTCCCGTTAGTAATGCCAAGGTCTGCCAGTTCCTTTTTAACAAGAGTGGACAGTCTTGTACCTGCCTTCTTACGTAATTGTGTCAATTTGTTACCGGAACCAATGACAGATTTCCTTAGCTTTCCTAATTCTTTCTCAATGCTGCCGAGGTCTTCGTTTTCTTTTAAGAGTTGTTCCAGTTTTGATTTTGATTCTTTACAATAAGAGAGTATCTCTTCTATCGTTTCACCATATTTGGTTTTAAGACGGCGAATGGTTTCAATCCTATCCTCTATCTGTTCTAATCGTCCAGGTTCAAAATCATGCCCTTCTACACACTTACTTAACGTAATAGCCACGTCTTCTAATTGGAAAAGAGATTGATTGCATACTTCCACTGGATTCTCAAAGCTATTGTCAATATCCTTTATCTTGCTCAATTCGTTCGATATTTCTTTCAACCTCGAAATTATAGAATTGTCAGATTCATACAAACTGTATGTGCAATACGACAATGTGTTTTGTATCTTCTCCGAATTTGCAAGAATGAAATGTTCTTTTTCCAGTGAGTCGAGTTCATCTGGTTTTAGACAGGCACTCTCGATTTCGTTAATATCAAAATTATACAGATCAATCTGCTTTTTTCTAGCTTCCTGATGCTCGTTCAGTGATTGTATTAACCTTTCTTTCTCGAACGCTTTGGTGTAAACCTCTGTGAATTTATCACGATTTGTATCTAATTTTCCAAAGCCATCAAGGATAATGAGTTGATTTAACGGCTTGGCTAATGATTCATGTTCATGTTGGCCATGTATATTCACTAATTGTTCACCAATCTCTTTCAATAGTGGGACAGTTATAGGTTGATTATTAAGTTTGCACCGGTTTCGTCCATTTTTGTCTAAATTTCTCTGAATAATAATCTCTTCATCATCAAAGCTGTCAATATGTTCCCTCAACTTTTTACGGATATGTTCATTCTTGATAATAAATACACCGCTTACGGAAACATCTTTCTTGCCGGCTCTGACAATATCATTTGTTACCCGGCTACCGAGGAGAAAGTTTAAAGCTCCTATTATCAGAGACTTGCCGACACCTGTAGTGCCGGTAAAGATATTTAAACCCTTATTGAATTTTACTGTGATATCATCAATCAGGACAAAATTAGAGATATAAAGTTCGCTTAACATGATTTATAAATTAATTGAAGTAATCTGCGTGATGAAGAGAGTTTCATTAAGCTATTCTGTGGTTCTTAGAAGTGTCTGATAAATTTTCTGTATGGAGTGTATGTTTACCGTTTGAATCGTTGACTAAAATATCTTTATTTCAGTTTTTTCCAGCCTTTAGGGCTTCGTTTAAATCTATTAGTAACTGATCTAAATCAGTAGGGTTTATCTTTGTCGCCTGGCTTATATTGATTGCCCTTGTAAGTGTGTTTCTGAGAATAGGATTCTTGAGCTGAGTAAAACCTTTGCCTACAAGAACGTCTATTGTCCGTGGGTGTTGTTTTATAAGATGATACACATTTGTTGACGCCGTAACCGTGGCTATTTCCTCATGCACTTCATCATCTTTAGTACCTTGTTTCCCTTCATTTATGGTCTTCCATATATTGAAGCCAAACAACAGAATAGCCAGGCACTCTATAAAACCACTTATGCCCATTAGCATAAAAGCAGGAGCGGAACCGGTATGAACGGCAACAGGTTGGAATATAACCCTTATTGCACAGCCAACATTTATGAGAATAAATATCTTTGTTAATAATGTGTAACTGTGAAGTTTGATGCCCTGGCTGATGGGTATGATTCTTGAAGCAAAACCAAAAATCAACATGCTAATAAACCCGACTGTAACAGCATGTCTATATGCTCCAATTAATGCATGCGAAACAGGAGTGCCAGCCGCTTCAGAGAAGGTGAAGATTAACATGGCTGTTTCAGCAAAAATCAACCAGAAAATACCAGCCCAGACAAATTTTTCATAACTCTTCTCAATCTCCATTCCGGAGAAATCGACTTCAGGTTTTCTAAGTATATTCAGATTATAAAAGAAAAGCAGGATGAAAACAAACTCAAGACAACCCGAGGTGAAAAATAGAGAACTGAAGATGTAATAGGCGGGCAGGTTTACATTTACAAAGTATGTCATTAATGGTTGAGACGTTGCCCTTAGAATGACAGAAAAGTTTAACCCTAACATAATGAGGAGATTCAGTTTTGGATTAGGTGTTTTCAGGCCTAAAAAGGCAGGTATGGTTCTGCTCAAAACACCAAATATTACTAAGATTATGAATCCCATTATCTGGATATGCCGAAGTGGATATATCAGAATATGAGGCAAAACAGTTTCACCAACTTTAAGCATATATACGGTAGCTCCCGTAAGGGCTAATGTCTGAACAAGGAACCACAGATAGCCGGATATTAAAAAGCCTTCGTATGTCTCAAGTTCCTGCTTTTCCGCAGCAAGGATAGTCTTGAATGCAACGACCAGGAATATTAGAACGGCCAGGATCTCCAGCAGACATCCTGCAATAATGAGTAAGTGGAAGAATGATGAATTTGAAAGTGGAAGAAGTGTCCTGAACAAAAATATCAGGAGAATACCAATAACCATTAAAAAGAAAGATAGATTCGCAAGTCTTCCACTATATAATTTGACAGCGTAAAAACGCGGGAGCACGAAGTATGATACGCCCATTATGAAGAGCCCGCACCAGCCAAAGATTTGCGTGTGGCCATGGGTTTCTATCAAGACCTTTGACACCGCATAAAGAGAGTGTTGCAGTCCCATATAGAAAAGCATGAATGCGCCGTAAACACATCCGGTTGTAAGCGCTATGACAATCGCAGTCTTTATGAACTTTTCATATATATTCTCGTATGCCGTATCCAAGTCTTCTGCAGAAATTTCCGGCGCAGATACTTTTCCCTGGATAACATCATTAAGCTCTTTAATCAGGCAATCAGCGTCTACATTATGAACTCTGGCAAAGAAATAAACTGCCTCTTCCGGGCCATATTCGCCGCCGCATTCGAGTAAACCATATTTTGAGAATACACCTTTGGTTTGAGGATAGTTCTTTATAATGTCTTTTACCGTTACCGTTCCTGTGATTTCTAATTTTTCCGGCCCTGTAGTCTCAGTAACCGTAAGAGGAGGAGATTCTTTAACTTCTTTTTCAGCTGCGCCATCGACTGTACTGCTCTGCTCAGGGGCAGGTTCAGCGCTCTGCACTGGTTCCTGTTTTGGAATTACTTCATTCAGTGCATTAACCAGTTCATCAATATTCTTTACATTACAAGCTATTGCTGTTTTTTCTATGCTTTGTACTCCACCGCAGCACATGTCAACACCGAATCTGGTAAATATCTTGTCGGTTTCTGGATATCTGTTAATCACCTCATTAACAATCGTATCCTTTGTAATCACAGCCTTATCCGGATTCACGAAAAACATACCCCTTTCGAACAATATACGATAGATTTTGTTATCATTAACAGTTTCTTAGGTGCAAATGATACTTACTTAATCCATTTAACAAAGAAGTACAATAAGTCGAATATTATACCAAAAAAAAACGGCAAATCCATTCTAAAATGCAATTTAAGCAAAAAGGACTTGCAATAACGTTATTCATGTGATTTATTGACATGGACTTGAAGAAGGGATTAATAATAATATTTACCGGCAAAGGGAAAGGAAAGACAACTGCGGCAATGGGTCAGGCGCTGAGGGCTGTAGGGCAGGGGTTAAAGGTATTAATGCTTCAATTTATAAAGGGAACGTGGAATTACGGCGAACTTGAGTCAATAAAAAGGCTTGAGCCGGATTTTAAGATACAGCCGCTTGGAAAAGGCTTTATTCGTTCTAATTCAAAATTGGATGAAAGTGAAGCCATGGAAAACATTAATCAATCATGGAAACAAGCCAGGGATGAGATCCTCTCAGATAAATACGATATGATTATACTTGATGAAATTAATTACGTCATCAGCTATGGCCTGTTACCTGTTGAGGAGGTATTAGCTTTATTCGAGGAAAAACCCGACCGTCTCCACATTATCCTGACCGGAAGGGACGCACATAAAAGTATAGTTGAAAAAGCTGATTTAGTTACTGAGATGAAGGAAGTAAAACACCAGCATTCTAAGGGTATCAAGGCTCAAAAAGGAATAGAATTCTAATAAGAGGATAAAATGGGACAGGTAAAACTAAATGTAATACTATTGAATCACACGAAAGATCCGGAAGGCTTGATCGCTCACGCTGCCAAGTTGTGCTACAGCCCCAGCTCGGTAGAACAACTAAAAGATAAGATTGAAAAGTCCGACAATAGAAAGTTTATTGAAAAACTCCATAAACTGGGACACCTTTCTCCATTAGAGCATGTTTCGTTTAATTTTGGTGTAGAAGGAATATCCAGGGCGTGTTCACACCAGCTCGTCAGGCACAGAATTGCATCATATTCTCAGCAGAGCCAGAGATATGTAGGCGAACATAGTGAAAAACACAAAGGCTCTGGAGAACAGATATTTGATTTTATTATACCGCCGAGTGTTGAGGCTGCAGGTAAAAGTGAATGGTTTGTGGAAAAGATGCAAGAGATCCAGAAATGGTATGATTATCTTGTTGAAACGTTGGGTAATTCCGGGGAGAAGTCAAATGAGAATGCGCGTTTTATCCTGCCTAATGCCGCCGAGACAAAGATAATTATTACTATGAATGCCAGAGAATTACTTCATTTCTTCAGTGTAAGATGTTGTAACCGAGCCCAATGGGAGATAAGGGAGCTTGCAACTGAAATGCTGAGGCTGGCCAGAAAGATTCTTCCCGGCATATTCTCTAAGTCAGGGCCAAATTGCATAGCCGGCCCTTGTACAGAGGGTGAAATGACCTGTGGTAAGATCGATGAGGTCAGAGAGAAGTTTAAAGGATTGTAACCTTAAAACATAAAAACTGGATTCCTCGCGAAAGCGGGGAATGTTTCCTTCCTTTCGGGAGGATTCCAAAATTTTTTATGGAGTAAAAAAATTTGTTCAAAGGAAAATTTTCAGCAACTGCCATAGGCAGTTATCCGCATGAAAACGTTGATGACGCATGTAATCTTATCCTGAATACGCTAACTGAGATACCGTGTTGGCCGCAACTCCCGGAAAGAGATATGAGGGAGGAAATGCTGGTCCAATACACGGAAGGATTGCCATTCCTGAAGCTTGTCCCGGAGGAGAAGAAAATATATGTAGATATGCCTGACGACAATACTGATGGATTGGAGACGTTTTACAGCAAATATTTATCAGAAGATGTGGATCTCTTTTCTATAAGTGATAGTCACGCTGTTGGATTCTCAAACATGGTAAGGCTCCTTAAGGAGAGGAAACCGGAACACCTGCGTGCAACCAAGGGACAGATAGTCGGGCCAATAACACTTGCCGGTACCTTAAAGAATCCGGAACAGATATCCGTACTTCATGATCCGGTCTTTTTCGATGTCATAGTAAAATTACTGGCAATGAAGGCATGCTGGCAGATTGATAAATATTCTGAATTTGGTTTGCCCTGTATTATATTCCTGGACGAACCGTATCTGTCGAGTTATGGTTCGGCATTTGCCAGCTTAAATAAGGAACAGATTGTTGACTCTTTAAATGAGATTTTCCTGGCAATTCACAATCGTAAAGCCCTTTCAGGGATTCACTGTTGTGGAAACACTGACTGGACTATGCTTATGGAGACTCAGGTAGATATTATAAACTTTGATGCGTATGGCTACATGGATACCATGTTAATATATAAAGGTGAAGTTAAATCGTTTCTTGAGAGGGGCGGAACTCTGGCATGGGGAATTGTGCCTACTACAGACAGTATTAACGAGGTTACGATAGACAACTTGATGGAAAAACTTGTATCAGCCGTAGATTATCTGGTAAATAGCGGAATTGAAGGAAAATTGGTAATTGAGAACTCATTAATAACTCCAAGTTGTGGTACAGGTACTATGCCATTAGTAGAGGCAGAAAAGGCAATGACTCTTACTCACGACTTGTCTGTAAAGATCAAAGGTAAATACAAAATTATTTGACAGTCCTGTCAACAAAAAGTAATATTTAGAAATACTATTATAGTTGAAAACAATTTTAGAATACGGTTACAGGTAATCCCATTCTAAAAGCTAAGGTTTGGGATTTAAAAGGGAATCCCCTGTATAACAGGGAACGGACCCGCCGCTGTAGTCGATGACGAAAATTGCCGGTCGCAAACGAAGCTGTGAGACCATAAGCCACTGTCTGCCACAGGCGGATGGGAAGGCGCAATGAGTAGGGTGATTCGATAGTCAGAAGACCTGCCTGTAATTGCTTCACATAATCTTCGATGGTAAAGAAGGTGAAGGTCAACAGTAACAAGTCTGCATTATCATTCGCACTCAGACTAACTGGCAGCCCGTGCCTTTTTGCTATGAAAGGATGCGGGCTTTTTTTATTTAAAGAGGGGGGGGACAGGAAAGAGCATAATGAAAAAGATATTATCATGCATAATTGTGGTTTTTGCTTTATTGTTATTGCCACAAGTTGCGTATGCAATGCATATTACAGAAGGGATTCTTCCTCCACAATGGGCTATATTCTGGTTTGTTATGATAATGCCTTTCGTTGTTATCGGTACGCTCAAACTTAAGAAAAAGAAGAAAGAAGTGCCTGGCTTTTTGCCATTAGTAGGGTTGGTAGGGGCTGCCGTATTCGTTTTCTCGTGTTTTCCAATTCCTGTTGTAGGCTTAAACGGAATGGCAACTGCACATCCTGCTGGAACTGGAATGAGTGCGATGCTGTTAGGGCCTTTTGTGAGCGTTGTGATTGCAGGGATTGCACTATTTATACAGGCGCTCTTCCTGGCACATGGGGGACTTACAACTCTGGGCGTTAACATCTTCTCAATGGGCGTACTCGGCTCATTTTCAGGATATTTTGCATTCAGGCTTGCGCAAAGAATGGGGATGAAACTTTTCTGGTGTGGTTTTGCTGCCGGAGTCATATCAGATTTATTTACTTATATGGGAACCTCAATAGCATTAGGGCTTTTGGTATTCAAAGGGGACGAGTCGTTCTCTATTGCAATAATGCACAGCGTGAAGGCAATGCTGGAAATCTTCGTTGTATTCATGGCTACTTCACAGGGGCCGTTATGTGTCGCAGAGGGTATAGTGGTTGGTTTCGCAATATCCTATATATATAAGGTGCGTCCAGGCATTTTACAAAACCTTAAAGTTGTAAAGGTGTAATAATTGAGGGATTCTGGAACTCGCAAGAAGCATCTTTTAATTCTTAAATTCCTCAATTCCTAAATCTTTAAATTCGCTTTATTATGTTAAAGTATTTTATTATTTTTGCATTCATATTATGTCTTATTCAAGCACATGCTTTATGCGCAACAGAAGCAAACTCTAACAATTCAATAGAAGATATTGAAGATCAGAAAAAAATAGAATCTGAAACCGGAAAATGGACTGGAATTGACGTAAGTATCGTGGGAAAATATGCCGAGAAATATGGACACCCGCCAAAGGATCCATACATAAATACTGATCAGGGTGATCTTCTACTGTTTGTTTTTACCTTCTTCGGCCTTATTGGCGGCATCATAATCGGCTACAATTTCAGAAAATTATTTGTTGAGGGGAAGGACAAAAGAAATTCAGAAGAGAAAGAAATTTGACAGGATAACAGGATGGACTTGATCCAAAGAAAATACAGTTAATTAAAAGAGTATCACGAACTAGAGTTGACTACATGGAACATAGAGATTTAACAGAAAATATTATTGGGTGCCCTATGCTGGTTCAATCATGTTGATTGAACCTAAACGTTTCGGTTCAGGCTATAAGCCTGAACCAACCAGAGATATTAACCTAATCTTGTTTATCCTGTTATCCTGTCTAAAAACAGATAATTATGGAAATATTAAAGCATGTTGTCATGGATCATTTTGCGCATAGGAACAATTGGCTTACTAATCTAGAGGTAAGGGTCAAACTGTTTTATATAGGAATAGCCCTGTTTCTCAATATTTTATCACATGATATTTTAATCCCGTTAGTTTTTCTTGTTACCTCTTTTATATTGTTAATGACTATAAAAATCTCCTTTTTGTCATTAGGTCTTCGTATGCTAATGCCGCTTGTATTTGGATTATTTATCATGGTCATAATCGGGTTGCACAAAGGTGAGACTGTGGTGTTGTCAGGTTCATTTCTGGGCTATGAACTTGCTTTAAAAAAAGAGGGGTTATTAATTGGCCTGTTGTTGTTCACAAAGGTAGCTGGGGGGGTAATGCTCTTGCTTTTATTGTCCTTTACCACAACAATTTCAAAGATATGCATGGCAGCTCGCTGGATGAAGATACAGGAGACATTGATTGAAGTATTGTCGTTTGTCTATAGATATCTGTTTTTGCTGATAGAAGAATCAGAAACAATGATGTCTTCGCAGAGAAGCAGACTGGGCCATGTTACATGGTTTAAGACAATGAAATCGTTTGGGAGTCTTGCCGGGACACTGATTATCAGATCGATAATCAGGGCTGAAAATACCCATACTGCAATGGTATCAAGGGGATATGATGGAGGTAGGGCGCTGACAATTCACCTTGCTCCATTAATGAAAAGCGATTATGCCATGCTTTTGGCATGTGGACTTTTGCTGGCGTTTTTATCTTATTTAGGGTTTTTTGTTTATAGTTAATAATGATCAAGATAAAGGCCGAAGAATTAATACATAAATATCCTGATGGTACGCAGGCGTTGAATGGCGTTAACATTGATGTTGTAAAGGGTGAATTCCTTGCAATTCTCGGTGCAAATGGCTCAGGGAAGACTACATTACTTAAACATTTTAATGGCCTTCTAAAGCCGGCTTCCGGATCGGTAGTATTAGATAATAAAAAATTAAATGAGTTTAAGCCGGGCGATGTTTTCAGGAAGGTTGGTATGGTTTTTCAGGATCCCAATGATCAACTCATTGCGCCTACAGTTGAAGAAGATGTTGCATTTGGCCCGACAAATCTGAACCTGAGCTATGATGAGATTATGAGCAGGGTAGATAATGCGCTCGAATTAGTCAAGATGAAGGAGTTTGCAAAAAAGGCAATTCATGCTCTCAGTTACGGCCAATGCAAACGGATATGTATTGCCGGAATCCTTGCTATGGAGCCGGAGATACTTATATTAGATGAACCAACGAGCGGGCTTGATCCGGAAGGCGTCAAGATTGTGATGAAAATACTTAATGACCTGAATAAAAAGCAGGGTATTACTATAATACTCGCGACAAATTCGGTTGACCTTGTACCTGTTCTTATGGATAGGGTAGCAATTATGGATAATGGTGTAATTGTCCAGGAAGGCACTCCGCAAAAGGTTTTCACTGACTCGGGGAAGCTTGAG
>JBHHYW010000030.1:0-13166 GCA_046757745.1 Candidatus Scalindua sp. | reverse complement strand
ATTTCCTTGACCATTCCGCTGCCAGGGCACTTTATGTCCATTATTCTGATTACAGCTTTAGGCAGAATGTCAATGTTGATGCTTCCGCCTGTTTCTACAAAAATGTTATAATGGTCTTTTTTCAGTAGATTTATCAATTTGGTGACATTGTTCTGTAAAAGGGGCTCGCCTCCAGTGATACAGACATTTTTACAGCCATACCCCTTGATTGTACTCAATACTTCATTTACCGACACCTCGGTCCCCTCGTCATAAGCATAAGTCGTATCGCAGTACGAGCACCTCAGATTGCACCCTGTCAGCCTGACAAAGACGCATGGGATCCCTGCATAAGAGGATTCGCCTTGAATACTCTTAAATATCTCATTTATATGCAAAAGGGGGTTATTTTTACTCATATAGTTATTATATAGCCAAAACAGTGCAAATACATGATTTAATGTGGTATAGGGCAAAACAGGCGAAATCACGATATCTCACGAACATAACATAAGATATCTTATCAGACTGTTCTGCTGGCAAAAAATTTTTTTGTTTCAACATATTAGCCTCTTATGCTAAAAAGCCCTATTTCTTTCAAATGCTTGGCCTTAACATCACTAAGTTTCCGATTTTGATAATTTCTACGTTGAGCTCTTACCCATTGTCCAAGTGGCTTATCGTCCTCAATCCAGTCATAAGGAACATTACAATCTCCATGATTTTTCTTATACTTTTTTAATGTATTTAACATATTTTCCCAAGTAATATCCCAAGTAAAACCTATATCCTCTAAATGTTTGATTTGTTCGGCATTAAGTTTTTGACTTCTATAATTTCCGCGTTGGACATTTACCCACTGTCCAAGCTGTATATTATCCTCTACCCAATCAAAAGGGACGTTACAGTCTCCATTTTTCTCTTTATATCTTTTTAGTGCTTTAAATCTCTCTTCCCAATATAATTTGTATGTATCCCAAACAAAACCTATATCTTTAAGGCATTTGATATGATTATCACTAAGTGTTTTCAATTGATAATTCTCACGTTGTTTATATACCCATCTTCCAAGTTCTAAATTGTCCTGAAACCATCTAGGTACATTACAATCTCCATGATTTTCCTTGTATTCTTTTAACGCGTTAATCATTACTTTCCATATTTCTTTTTGCTCTTCTTCAGATAA
This sequence comes from Candidatus Scalindua sp., assembly GCA_046757745.1. Lineage (GTDB taxonomy): Bacteria > Planctomycetota > Brocadiia > Brocadiales > Scalinduaceae > Scalindua. The sequence goes on along the minus strand of JBHHYW010000030.1, from coordinate 12,001 downwards.
TCCGAACTTCCATATAAAACCTATATCATCCAAACGCTTGATACGGTTTTCGTTTAGTTTACCATGTCTATAATTTGAACGTTGGGTAATCACCCAATTAGCAAGCTGTTCATTTTTAATCCAATTACTAGGGACATTACAATCACCATATTGTTCTTTGTATTTAATTAACTCTCCATATCTTAAATCCCATGTAAAACCTAGCTTATCTACACATATTGCTGTAATTGATTCTCGAAGAGTCTTGAGTGAAATATCTACTCCATGAATATCTATAATATCTCCAAAATCATCACCTTCTTGTCTTTTGCCCCTACCCTTATTCTCCTGCAGTTGCCTGATAATATCAGCTAACACTTCATCATGTTCCTGTAGTGCTTGCAGTACATTCCAGACTTCTCCGAAGTCTGCTTTGGCTACGGCTTCCTCTATACTTTCACTTGTTGTTATTTCCAGATATAGCGGAACAAGTATATAGCCGAGTGCTTTAGCAGGATTATGAGGGTCTTTTCTCATTGCCCTTCCAGTAGCCTGTATAATATCTATCTTACTTTTTTTCGGTGACATGAAGGCTACCATGTCAACTGCAGGTAGATCTACTCCTTCGGTAAGACAACGCGCATTAGAGATAACCGAAAGATCAGAGTTTTTAAATTCATTCATAATTCCCTCACGCACTGCGGTAGTCATTGTTCCATTAATATGAAAAGCATTAAACTCAGGTAATTGTGTTTGGATCCCTTCAGAGCCTTTTACAGTAAATGATCTTGCTGTGTTTACTGATCTGTGAAATGTAAATATTCGCCTGATGCCATACTTGCTTATAGCTTCCTTAAAAGCAATCTGATTCGCAATATGTTGAGCATTTACCATATTTCCATTAATTAATACTTCACCTCTTTTAAGCATCTCTTTGTTAACCTGATCCGAAGTAACCACTGATATAATTACCTTATAGTTACAGATTATGTTCTGACGAATCGCTACGGCAAAAGATAATTGATGTGCAACCATACCGTAGACATCAGGGTTGTCCATAGAGTATACAAGGTCAAAATCTCCATCTTCATTCTTTTTGTTTATATTGTAGTGTCTAGGAGTAGCCGTAAGAAAAAGACATTTCTTTATACGCAAGTTGTCATATTTTAATGCAAAACCAAACTTTTTGCCTTTCCTCCCAGCAGTTTTATGTGCTTCATCAAATATACCAAGATCAAACCGATAACTATTGTCCATACCTTCAGCAACAATATCAGCAGATTGATAAGTAGAGAATACAATTTTAACACCCTCAGTACATTGTGGTTGAGGTCTTTTTCTTTCTACTTCTAAAACACCACTCTTTAACCATTTTAAGATATTATTAAAATCATTTTTTCCTAAACGATCAAGATCATTACCTCGTATGCAATGAAATCCCGAGCGTTCATTAATTACTGATGTGATGTCATTGCTGTTTGTAAATAAGACACGTTGATTAACCTTATCAGTAAGCCCCATAAAGGTCGATATCTCGCCCCAAGTAAGTGACTTGCGATCTGAGCGGAATTTGGCTTGATAAGCATTAAATTCACCTGATGTGGTCTTATACACGCCGTCAACACCCATGTCCTTTTGATTAGCACCTAAAGACAGGTTTTCTTTTGTACCAAAAGGAATAGATTTAAGCGGCCATACTTCTTCTGCCTGTTCAATCTTTTGAGTAAAGAAATAGGCTTCCGCAAAAACCTCAAAGGCATCACCTTCTTCAACTGGTGTGGGCAAGCCTGATATGCGTTTTTCTAGCTCTGTAAAGCTTGAAAGGTTGTCAAATAACCCTGCATTAAGATAGAATCTGGTTTTGTGATGTTTTGGTAACATAGTATTACAAAAGGCAGAAAACTCACATTAGATACCTTTCTGCCCGAGGTTTAATATCTTAAGTGCCAGTGCTTAAGGTTTCTTCCTGAATACCAGGAAATAGTGATATGGCATAAACCTGTGTTTTTCAATTAAATCAAATCCGGTTCTCTCCACTTCTTTTATGACTGTCTCCTTGGAGACTCTCATATCCAATGGTGGCCCGAACGGAGATTTCTTTTCGGGGTCCCAGTCAATGATGGCTAATCTGCTGTTATATTTGAGGTCTCTCCGAATATTTTCCAGCATTATGAGAGGTTTTTCCAATTCGTGATATGTATTTGCAAGGAATACAAGGTTAAAAAAATCATCCAGAAGTGAGGGGTCTTCTACTTTTCCAAAAACAACTCTGATATTATTCAGCCCCTGTTTCTCCACTTTTTTTGAGATATAATTGACCATCTCTATTTGAATCTCTTCGGCAAAGACCATGCCTTTGTCCCCTACCCTTGAAGCTAATGGAATAGTGAAGTACCCCGAACCAGCTCCTATATCGGCAATTATATCACCGGGGTTTATCCGAAGTCTGTCCAGAATTTCTTCTGTATCCTGCCAATCCCGGGGTTCTTCGAGCAGGAATATCTTTTCAGGCGGAAAAAGGGGTGCGTGATGCCTCTCAAATGCTGAGAGCGATTTACAAATAAGAGGCAGGAACGTAGTAATAAGTATAAGCAGGGCATATTGACATAGGCATTTCGTCATAGATTTTGCCTTCAAACCTGTCGCCCCCCTATCAAACTCTGAATCAATTTGGTGATTATCTTTTAGACTGCTTTTTCTTCGCCCGTACAACTATCGGCCTTTTGCCTTTACCTTCCTTTTTGAATATATGTAGAATTATCTCTGCGTCTTCAAAAGGAACTGTTATAAACGAGAATTTATCAAATATCTTAACATCGACTATTTTGCTTTCTTCAATATTGGTTTTGTGTTTAATCATAGTTACCAGTTTTTTACGCGTCATAGCATCTGATTTGCCAAGTGCCACAAACAGCCTCGTTGTTCCTGTCTTATCAACCGATATCTCTTTGATTTCACTGTAGCCTTTTCCGCTCAGTTCATCCTGATATGAATGCTTAAGAAGAGCAGCTATGATATTTTCCGGTTCCTGTTCTTCCAAAAGCTCCTGTGCCATATTAACGTAATCATCATTTATCTCTGATTTGATAATATCCTTAAGTTGTGTCTTTATTCGTTTCTTCTTGGAATTTATGATGTCTTTTACTTTAGGTATTTTTTCCTTTCTAATCTTAGCCTTGGTTATTCTCTGTATAAACAGAAGGCTTCTATATTCTTCCGGTGTAACAAACGTTATAGCAGTGCCTTCTTTCCCCGCCCTTCCGGTCCTTCCTATTCGGTGTACGTAATATTCAGGGTCCTGTGGCAGAGAATAATTAATTACGTGAGTCAGGTCAATGATATCAATACCTCTCGCAGCAACATCAGTGGCTACGAGGACATTGGTTCTCTTTCTCTTAAATTTATTCAGGATCGTTTCTCTCTGATACTGTGATATATCACCATGCAGTGCATCTGCATCATACCCCCTGTCAACAAGGCGCCGGCCTATCTTGTCTACGTCAACCTTTGTCCTGCAGAAAACCAGGCCATAGAATTCATGCTCGATATCTATAATCCTGCATAATGCATCAAACTTGTCTGAAGTAGACACTTCAAAATATATCTGGTCAGTCAGGTTTGCAGTCAATTGTTCTTTCTTTATTGCTACAAATTCATATTCGCCCATATATTTTTTAGCTATACGTAATATTTCCCTGGGCATTGTGGCAGAGAACAGCATAGTTCTTTTCTGTTTGTTAGTGGCATTCATAATAAGTTCCACGTCCTCGAGAAAACCCATATTCAGCATTTCATCCGCTTCATCCAGCACTAAATATGATATATCCTTCAGATTCATACTTTTTCTCTTAATATGATCTATCACACGTCCGGGAGTACCTACTACTATGTCGACCACTTTCTTTAAACTTCTGAGCTGTAGTTCTATAGATTGGCCTCCATATATAGGCACAATATGTAATTTCTTGTTTCCTTTCAGGGAGTTTAATTCGTCTGAAATCTGGATGGCCAACTCTCTTGTTGGGGCAAGAATAAGAACCTGAATTCTTTTTGTCTTTTCTTTTATCCGTTCAATAATTGGCAGTCCAAATGCGGCTGTCTTTCCTGTACCGGTTTGTGCCTGGCCAATCAGATCACTCTCCCCATTTAATAGAATCGGGATGGTCTTCTGCTGAATCGGGGTAGGTTCTTCAAATCCCTTTCTCTTTAGCGCCAGTAATGCATTTTCTGACAATCCCAGTTCTTTAAACTTCTCTAATTTCTCCATATTTCCTCTCTAAAGGTACTTCTAATTTAAGTTATAATCAGCAGTGTCCGGTTAGGTTTTTGCGTGTAACACGTAGGGCAATCCTTTAGGTTTGCTTTCGTGCAATACACGCAAGGCTAAAGCCTCGCCCTACGTATTTTTCGACAAATCTGGTATAAAAAACCGTAACTGCAAAAACCTAACCGGACACTGCTGAATTGTAATATACTACAAATTGATTGGGAATAGCTATTTTATTTTTCTGACAATGATTACAGATAAATACCCCTTGCCGCTTTCTTTAAGTGAGTTAAGGTCTCTAGTAATATATTCGTTGTCGAATCCAACATAAGAAGCAAACAGTGAATTGTCAGTGAGTTTCATCTCTTCCAGAAGCTCAATCACCTCGTCCAGCTTCTTTGCCACCTTCATTAGAACTACGGTATCAAAGTTGTTAAGTACCGGGCGTAATTCGCTGATTTCATTCGCTACGGGTATAATGGCCAGTTTCTCGTCCTGTTCTATCATAGGAAAATTAGCCAGACTTGCAGCGGCATTGTAAGATGTAATACCGGGAATTGTATGGATGTTTTGTGAGGGGATAATTTCGGAGATCTGCTGTAAAAGATAGCAATATGTACTGAATGTTAACGGATCTCCTATGGTCAGATAAGCCACACTGTTTCCGGATTCAATTTCGCCCTTTATCTCGTTTGCAGACTTTCTCCATGCAGCTTCAAGTTTTGTCTTATTCTTGACCATGGGATAAATCTGCTCAACGATGCGTTTCCCTGCTGTAATGTCCTTAACTATATCTAACGCCAGGCTTGATTTCTTTGAATCTGCTCTTGGTGCAAATATACAATCTACAGACTTTATAATACGGACTGCCTTTAATGTAACTAATTCACTATCTCCGGGGCCAACACCTACACCATAAAATTCTCCTGCTTCACTATTCTTATTCACTTGATTCTTCATCCAGGATTATAATCACGTTTAAGCCTTTTACCTGTACTTTCAGCAGAGAAGTTACATCAAATTCACGAATCCTCTCTTTGTCCAATGAAAGGTTTTCACAGACGTATACCTTTCTCTCTTTTAAACCTTCATCTAATAATTTCCTGGCAATAAGCTTCACATTATTAGAATTGTCTGTTAATACTGCAACCTTTTCATAATCTCTAACCCTTCTGATGAGAGCAGCAAGCCTGCCTGTACGTCCATGCAAGCTCATGAAACAAGCATCATTCCAGGTCCTGCCAATCCTGGCAAAAGCCATCTGAACTGAGCTGACGCCGGGAACAACTTCACAATTCTCAATTCCCGCCTTGTCAACTATAAGTTTAGCATAACTGAAGAAGCCGGGATCACCACTTACAAGGACCACTACTCTTTTGGTCTTACTCTGAGAAATGATTCGCGTGATAAGCTGCTTGTAATTTCTGTTGAGCGTATACTTTACAGCCTCTGCGTCCGCAAATAAAGACAATAGCCTCCTGCTTCCTACCAGCACATCAGCATCTTTGATGTATTGCAGGGCCTGGCCGGTCATAAACTTCTTTGAACCCGGACCACAGCCTACTATAGCAATTTTATTTACAAGCTTCTTTGCCAATCCTTAAAACCCTTAGAAACCCCAATAATGTTTTTCCTCATATCAAACAATATTGTTCCGATATTTGCTTTAGATGAAATGTACCGATCAGCTGATGATTGAACATCATCTGCAATACGATCAAATACTTGCATATCGCTATGTTCCTTAATAATCTCTACCATTCCTTCTACTGTAGAGGAATCGTTAAGTTCGTTGATAAGTGCTGTACTTATTTTCTCTCTCTTGAATATCTTGATCAGGATATCATTTGCCCGCTTTGACTTTGAGCTGTGCGTATTAAAATCACCACGAATCAGCTTTGCCAGTTTACCCGGATGCCCGCCTATTATTACATTCCTGAATCCGCGCTTGACTGACTCATCAAGCATGAAGCCAACGAAGTTACTCATTTGAATTACCTGATATTTAGAGACATTGAAATGCCTGAGGAATCCAGTTTCTCCAATACTTCCCGGAACGAGAACAATCGAATCATGGACAGCCGCCTTTGCAACATCCAAACCACACAAAAGCGAAACCTTGAATGAGTTCAGAGACATTGGCCTGACAATACCAGTAGTTCCTATAATGGAAATACCATCAACTATTCCCAATCGACTGTTAAATGTCTTTTTTGCTAACTTTATACCTTCAGGCACGGTTACTGAAACATCTATACCACCATATTTACTAAGAACCTCTTTCAGAGAATCTTTGATCATAGATCGTGGTACAGGATTTATAGCCGGTTCACCCTGGGCAATTTGCAGTCCAGGTTTTGTAACCAAGCCAACACCATCCCCTCCAATGAATCTTATCCCATTTACATCTGACCTTTTGACCATAGCATAGACTTCACAACCGTTTGTAATATCAGGATCGTCTCCGGAGTATTTACGAACAGCACATTCGGCAAAATCCTTACCAACTTTGCGATGAATGAGGTTTAATTTTAGTGTTACATTCGCCGGTGTTGTCAAGTCTACTGTATCGGGTATTGATCCCTCAAGGAGTCCATAAGCAGCTCCTTTTGCCGCACCAGCCGCACAGCTTCCGGTAGTATATCCGTATTTATGTTTCATGTTATATACTTCTTTCAGCTATAATTTCTTGATATACCATTTTCGTCAAATCACATTTAAGCAAATTATCAAATTCCTCTAAAGTCAATTTAAGCTGATTTGCCATTGATTTGTATGTCTTTGGCGGTATTGATTTTCTTCCTTTTGGTACCGTAATTCTAAAAGCTTTTTTGCCCTCAAGCATGAACCAACCATTTAGCTCTTTTCCTGATCTAAAACTAATTTCCAATTTGTTTTCACAGCATGTTTTGACATCTCGTGTGTTATACCCATAACTCTTCATCATTATTCTTTAATTTTTCCTTTTAAATATTTTTTTATTCTAAGCCAATCATCAGTAAATTCATTATCTTCCATTAAATCATCATAAAGTGTTTCTATTTCATATTTAAGTGAATCTATAGCTTCAATAGGGCCTTTGCCATGTCCATATAATGGTATATCAGGTGTCCTGGCAATAAAATCATTAGAATCAGTCTCTATTATTACATCTAATTGGGATAATAGTTTCTTATGTGGAAGGCAATCAATCTTTACAAATCCAATTTCATTAGTTAATGTTTGTCCCATAATATGCTTTTACCTCCTATTCGTTTGTTAAATAAATGTGCCTTTTGTTTACCTTCCCTATGGGCTTTAAGACGAGCTTCAGCCTCTTTAAGCCATATTTCGTCAATTTCAGGATTAGTTTTCACATTTTTATGTAGCGGAAGGCTTCAGCCTTCCATTATAACGTATACAAAGGAAACCTGAAGGTTTCCGCTACAGTTCCTTAGCAATATTGATCAATGCATTTACAATTGCGGCTGCAACTGCACTTCCGCCCTTTCTGCCGATGTTGACTATGTAAGGAATCTGAATGTCTTTCTTATTATCAAGGAAAGTCATTAAAGCCTCTTTAGATTCTGCCGCCTTGACGAAACCAACAGGTACCGCTATTACAAGAGCAGGCACTACCCCTTCTCTCCTGATAAGGTCAATGATTGAAAAGACTGCCGTTGGAGCATTTCCTATTACGACAATACCCTCTGATATGTCAGCCAAGGACTCTTGCATGGAAGTGATAGCACGGGTTTTATTAGTCTCTTTTGCCTTTTGGGCAACAACTTCGTCTGCAATCCTGCAGATTATTTCTCCTCCAAATCTACTTATTACCTTTGCGTTAATACCTGCCTTGACCATGTTTACATCAGTAATTATAGATTTACCTGAAGTAATAGCGTCTACTGCAGCTTTTACCGCCTTAGGATTAATTATAAGATTGTCTGCAAAGTCAGTATCGCCTGTTGCGTGAATGACCCTTCTTACTATCGGCCTGGAAGCCTCCGGTATTTTGTCAAAGTCGACAAGATTGTCGATAATATCAAAACTTTCATTGATTATTTCCTGCGGGTTTTCTGAATAGTCCTTAGCTTGGTTTTTCATCTTTATACATTTACCTCTACTTCGTAAACAGACCCCTTTGTTTCTTCCGCTATCATTTCCAGGTACGTAGTAATTGCGTCTTTGATATTTTCCAAAGCCTCTTCAACTGTATCACCTTGACTGTGGCAACCCTTGAGAATTGGACAATGAACATCGTAACCATATTCGCTTTTATGGACAACTACTGGATATTTCATTATAATATTTCCTTAAAAATGTGGATTAAGACAAATGATACTTCTTCTCTTTGTTAGAGTTATTACATTTATTTTTGTATACTAGGCGTGGTTTATTGCATCTTCAATTCTTTTTCTTGTTATCTGGGCAATGCGCTCGTCAGCACCAATGTTTTTTGCATAGCAGAATTCTACTTCAGGAAATTTCTTCTGTTCCCTCTCTATTTCCTCGGGAATGTCCTTCAAAACGTGATTCCCGCTGAACAATAAAAGCGGCATCACCACCACCCTGTCTGCACCTCTTTCGATTATGTCTTCAACCGCCTCTGTAAGCCCGGGTTTAGCCAGTTGCAGGAAGCATGCTTCAACCATGTCCCATTTCCCCATTGCACGCAACATTTCTACTATCTTAAACAAACCCTCATTACCGCTTCTGACCTTACTTCCATGCGCAAGCACAACTACGCCTGTTTTTATACTCATTTTCTGATTATGTCCTTTCCTCTACCAGTTTATTTTTTGAAGTCTTAGCCATGGCTGACAATATATTTTCAGCAAGTTCTGGATTGCTGCTGAAATGTACGTGAGTGTAAGATGCTAAAACATTTTTCTTACAAATACCGTCAGCCTTGGATTGTTTCCCAGTGCTTTTTCGTGTTTTATAAGCAAAAACAGTATCATCAGGCACGTCCAGTAATTTCGACCAATGAAATTCGTGCGCACGGAATGTATCCCCCCTTTTGCAGATCACATTGTCACATTTTGCCTCAGTAATGATATATCCCAATCCCTGCCTCTTGTTTTCCATTCTGGATGAACCACTAAGCACTCCACACATCTTAAACGATCTGCCATTACAGTCAATTAATTTTTCCAGCAGGTACATCATTCCGCCACATTCACCATATATAATAGTTCCATTATTATGCGCATCCAATATACATTCCCGCATGGTTTCATTTTCCATAAGCTTTTCTGCGTTTAATTCAGGAAACCCGCCGCCAAGAAATATACCATCTACGTCATCCGGGATGCATTTATCTTGAAGAGGGCTGAAGTATTTAATCTTAGCCCCCAATGCTTCAAATAATTCAATATCATCCTGATAATAAAAACAAAAAGCATTATCTCTTGCTATTGCCAATGTTACGTTTAGGGAATCATTGCTGTCCAGAAAGATAGATTTGCCGTAATCAGGAAATGAGCCCGCCGAACGTGCTGCCTTTAGTAATCCGTCAATATCTATAGTTGCTTGCACCATTTCTCCTAATTTCTCATAAAGTTTAGAATGGCCGATGTTTTCCTCTGAAGGAACAAGGCCAAGATGCCTTTCGGGAATTGTTATTTCCTTGTCTTTATTTAAATACCCAAGAACCTGGACAGAGCAGGACTCCTCTATAGATCTCTTTATACAATCGTAATGACTGTGGCTTGCAACATTGTTTACAATAACGCCAGAGAGATTTACATCTTTGCCAAACTCCTTATAACCCATTACGACAGCACCTGCACTTTGTGCAATACCCTTCGCACTGACTACCAGAATGACCGGGGTTTCGAGGACCCTTGCCAGGTGAGCACTGCTGCCATGTCCCGTAGAATCAATACTGCCATCGTACAGACCCATTACTCCCTCGATGACTGATATGTCAGCATTAATAGCCGAACGTTCAAACAGCTCCCGGCAAACACTATCACTCATCATCCATGTGTCCAGATTCCTGGATGCATTTCCTGTAACAAAAGTATGATGTGAAGGGTCTATGTAATCAGGACCGGTCTTAAACCCCTGTACTTTAATCCCCCTACTAACCAGGGCGGCCATAATACCCAAAGTAACCGTAGTCTTGCCCACGCCACTATTTGTTCCGGCAATTAAAATTCGTGGTAAATTTGTCATAATATGTTGCTTTTTCTAGCCGTGCGATCTTGAGACTTCGTATTTAACCGGCAAAAGATTTTCCAGATTCACGCATTGTGAAGCGTTAAGGATTTCGATACCAACTATTCTTTCATCCTCACCGATATCCAAAACAACACTTTCTGAAACGCGCTTGTTTACAACGTCTTGCTTTTTCTCGTCTAAACGAATATAAAGAAGATCACTCCCATCACTATATGATATATTCATTATACTCCTCCCATTTTCCATAAAATACATAAACTGTAACAGTTATCAAATATTTATCTTGTAAAATGTCTTTGTTGTAAAAAGTTCATTTATTCTTTGCGTAAGCCAGCCTCCATTCATAGAGAAGTAATCGCTGATCAGCATAAAGGTGATGCCGGAGACAACTAAAATGATTGCTGAGACCATAACAATCCTTGTAGTATTACTGATATCGTCAACGTCAATGTTATTTATGGGGTCGCCTATAAAGGGCTTGTCAGAAGGTATACCGTCATATACACTCGGTCCGCCAAGACTGATTTTTAATGCACCTGCAATAGCCGCCTCTGGAATTCCGCTGTTTGGGCTGGGGTGCTTTTGCCCGTCCCTTTTAACTATTCTTATAGAATTTGAGAAATCCGCACCGCATATAAATGAAGATATAGGTAAGATTATAGCTGCAACCCTTGCAGGTATAAAATTAGCAACATCATCAAGTCTGGCTGATGCCCATCCGAAATTGTTATATTTTTCGTTCTTGTATCCAACCATAGAGTCCAGGGTATTGACCGCCTTGTATGCCATTGCAAGCGCAGGTCCGCCTATAAAGGCATAAAACAGCGGTGCAATTATCCCGTCGACACTGCTTTCCGCCGAGGTTTCTATACAGCCAGTTACAACCTGTTTCTCACTGAGATTATGCGTGTCCCTTCCTACAATCCTGGAGAGATTGCTGCGTGCTTTAGGCAGGTCACCGGATTTGAGCGCCTTTAATACACCCCCAGTTTCTTTTAAAAGATCACGAATAGAAAGTGAGTAGAAGATAATAATTATACTGACAGAAATCCCCCAAATCTTTCCTAAGCCGTAAAAGAAACTTATTATCTTAAAAGTTATTAAATAAGATCCCAATACTATAATACCTGTAAGAAATATGCCTGCCATGCGCTCTGATACAAAGATACTCAGAAGTACCTTCTCAAGATATTCTATACACTTCCCTATCATTCTTATTGGATGTGGAAGCCATCTGGGATCCCCGATCATGATGTCAAGAATAAAGGCTATCGCAATTTGTACAGTCAAATAATCATTCATAATATTTAATCCGCTAAGGAATGCAGGAACGGCAGGTCTCCTGGGGCGACCCTGTTAACCATCTCTAGATACGACTCAGTCGGGAAGTTAAAAACAAAACAGAAACAGTGGTCTTTAAGTTTTTTCCTGAGTTTCTTGCTTTCCTAAGATGTATCATTTCCTTTTTCCTTTAGCCACAGCCTTCTGTTTTTCTTTGCGTCCTCAGCGTTAAGATTTGTTTTTTTGTGTCAATTCGTGCCTTTTTACTCGCCCTCGGCGCTGTTTGTCCGGGGGAAATTAGTGTCT
>JBHHYW010000029.1:0-13595 GCA_046757745.1 Candidatus Scalindua sp. | reverse complement strand
TGGTATAGAATTTGATGTGGCAAATTCCATCACCCGAATTTTTTACAGCGCCAAATATTTCAAATGGCCTCTAAGGAAAGTATGAAAATCAGGAATTTGGGCTAAAAAAAAATGTATAGAAGAATATACTCTTATTTGTATAATACGATTACCTTTCAACATAAAGAAGCTAATGAAATATTGGTTTTGAAAAGCTTATGAGAATGAGGGTTGGTTATGAAAGATAAAGACAGAGAATTAATATTGATGTTTAAGGACAGACTCCCTTCTGATGTAAAAGAACATTTAAAACGGATTATCGTTTTTGGTTCCAGGGCAAAAGGTGAAGCCAAAGAGGAGTCAGACATTGATGTTATTGTACTTGTGGATAAAAAAACTTCTGATATAGAAAGAAAACTTGAGGATGTAGCTTACCAGGTCATGTGGGATAACGACTTTAAACCGATTATATCTCTTAAAGTTTTTGCAGAATCACGGTTTAATAGCGCTATTAAAAGAGGGTTTTCTTTCTATGAAAATGTACAGAAAGAAGGTGTTTCTGTATGACTGGCGAGGTTAACAAACTCATTAAAAAGGCGGAACATGCACTTAAAGTAGCAGAAGATCTCATGAAAAGTAATTATCCTTCTGATGCCGCCAGTAAAATCTATTACTCCATGTTCTATGCCGCACAAGCTCTTTTGAAATCAGAGGGAATTAATGTTGTAAAACATTCAGCAGTAGAGTCGGCTATTGGATATTACTTTGCCAAGCCCTCGCATTTAAGCAAACTCAAACCCTTAGTTTTTTTGTAAATTTCCTCCATTCCCATTCCTTCAAACGGTTCAACTTGAAGTTTTCATCTCTAATCATTTGAGCTTGATATATTGAGAGATGACGCCTCGCAAATGCTTATTAACACCCTACTCCATTTCCTGTAATCGCAGGAATTACAAACTCCTCTTTAGTGCCATTTCCGTTTCTTATTTCCCAGACGGTATGTTGCTTTTTACACTGCGCCCTGAGAGAAACGTTGCTTTTCAGTATTTGTGATGGCAATTTTAAATCTATCGCCTGAACCGGACATGCCTTCACGCATGCCCCGCACGTCCAGCAATCTGCCTGGGATCTGATCTCAGCCTTGTGTGCCGCATTTCGGAACAATAAATCACCCGGACATATCCTCTCGCAAAGCGTTTCTTTAAGCTTTCCGCATCCATTACAGGCATTTTTATTTATAAATATACTCATTTTCTTTTTTCAATGCCCTTTTTAAAATTCTCACCCTGTCTTCTACAGGGTCATACACAGAATTAACAAATCCCAGCCAGTTTGTATCGTCTTTTTCAGGATAATCTGTGCGGGTCTGAAAGACCGGCCAGCGTGTCTCTTTTCTATAAATAAGATGTTCTATCAAAACCTTTGCAACATCAAATCTGTCGATCAGCTCCAGGCACGAAACAAGTTCGTGTTTATCCCCCGCACTGAGGAGTTGCAACTTGCCCTTTAATTCCTTAAGCTTTTGCCTGGCAATAATCAGTTTAGATTCTGTCAATTCGTAATGTGACGTTGCCCCACCGGCATATTCGTCCATTATCTCCTGAAGATTCCTTTCCAGTTCTTCAGGAGAGATTCCCCCCCTGCCGTTCATACAGCGCAGTATTCTTTCTTTCTCTTTGTTTACTTCGTTATCATTAATATGCAGTAATTCAATTCCCTTAGATTCTTCAACAGCCGCCTTAGCTGCTATCTTTCCTTCAACCCAGGCGCCGCTTACATATTTCTTGGGAGCGCCACCTGCGACATCACCGGCGGCAAAAAGGCCGTTTATGGCTGTCCTCCTCTCGCCGTCAATCCAATAACCCGCCTGACAATGCCCTCCGATTACGACCGGCTCCATCCCCCCAATTTCCACAGGCCGTTTCCTCGGATTATATCCGTCATTTGCCCATAAAAGAACGATAGCGGGATTCATGTTTAAATAAACTTCCTTGAGTTTTTTTTCTTCCTCGATACTCAAGTCTTTGGTATCAAAGTAGCATGGGCCTCTACCTTCTCTCTCTTCCTGCAAAGTTGCCAATAAGCGATGGAGAGATAAACATCTCCTCCCCCCAAGATGTTTATATCGTACCTCCAGGTATTCTTCACCATGAGCATTCCTTTGCCTTATATCTGAACCCTGGCCTATTGTGCCGGTTGGAGCATTTACCCCCTTAACCCTAAGAGGGATAAACCTGTTTTCAAAACTTGTCATTTCTGCACCGATGCGAATGCCCATCGCATAACCCGTACCCACATTCCATGGGCAATACCACGTCGTGTTACGTGCGTCACCTGTTTTTATTGGTTTATAAAGTCTCGTAGCGCCTCCAGTGGTTACTATTACTGTTTTGGCATGAATAACATAAAACTTGCCGTCCCGATTACCAAATCCATAGGCGCCTCTTACACGCTCACCATCAAAAATAAAATTTGTTGCGGCCACCCTGTTTAAAACTTTTACATCCGCACGATACACGGCTGCGGCAAGGATGGGCTTTAGCCTCTCACCATAAATCCTTATACTCCTTTTCCCCCTGGTCACATAATTGCCATTTTGATCTTTTTCAATCGGAAGGCCAAGTGCTTCAACCTGTTTGACCGACTCATTAAGGCCTTTTGCAATTGAATATACCAGGTCTTCTCTGATTACACCGAAAAACTCCTCTTTTACATAATCAACATACGTCTCGGGTGTCTGGCCGGTATTTAGATAGGCATTTATCGCATTAAGTCCCATTGCAAGGCAACCGCTTCTTTCAATATGTGATTTTTCCATAACAATACATTTAATACTTTGATCAAGTTTCTTCGCTTCAATTGCTGCCATACATCCGGCAGCACCTCCCCCAATAATCAAAATATCAGTGTCCAGTTTTACAGTAGAGATTTCTTTCATCATTCGTCCATAATCCTGACTTCGCACGTTACCTTTTCTTTTAGTTCTGCCACGGCTGATCCGAAAAGGAATCTTGATAAACCGGACCTTTTTCGCCTTGTAACTAACATCAGGTTTACATCTTCTTTTTCGACTACAGACAACACTACATCTAAAAACGTACCTCTTTTGACAATCGATTTGTAATCAATGCCCCTGTTTTTGGCCGCCTCTTCGATCTCCAGAATCTTGGCCTTCCCTTGCACTGAGTATTCATCCAGAACCGCATTAAAAAGACTCTCGGTTGTTTTTCCTCCAATCCACCCCTCCTCAGTCAGGCTGTCAAATATTTTCTGTGGCACCTCGTAATCTACGATAAAAAGGATTATCAACATGGCATTTTCTTTACTTGCAATGTCAATTGCCTCCTTGACGCATTTATCAGACTTCCTTGTAGTCGAAAGTATAAGTAGTATTTTGTCCATTATTCACAAATTTTGATCTAAGAAATCCCCCTCTTAATCCCCCTTTAAAAAAGGGGGATTAAGAGGGATTGAAAATTAAATAGAATTTTAAATCACAATCCAAGACCCAGAATCGGCCAGTAAAAATAAGCAAAAATATTGAATAAAATCCATGCTGTAATTTTCAGGATTATCCCTCCCTTAAACACATCTCCCGGTTTAATGAAACCCGATGAGTACGCAATGGCGACTGCCGGAGTGCCCATGGGCATAATAAAGGCCAAGCCTGATGGAACCGCTACGGCTAATGTAGTAATTACTGGATTTATTGAAAAATCTATTGCAAGCCCTATTGTTATCGGCATTAAGAGTGCAACTACCGCCGTATTGCTTATTGCTTCGGTCAAAAAGATTGCAATAAGTGATATCATCATAATTAAAACAAATGGCGATTGGATTGATCCCGAAACGGTTATATCCGCCAACCAACGGGTTGCGCCTGTCTTTCCCATAGCAAAACCAAGACATATTGCGCCTCCGTACATAAGTATAAGTCCCCAGTTCACATCTTCCTCCACTTCCTTCCATCGCAACAACCTAAAAACAAAGGCAATAACAACCGCTGCCAATGCAATATTAGCCAAACCAAATCTCTCCCCGAAGCAAATCCACGAAAATATTGTTATAACCATCAGGATCCCTATAGACCATTCATCCCGTTTCATTCTACCTATGCATGCAGTTCTATTAATTAAAAGAATCCGTGCCCTTTTTACATCTTTTATTTCTGCAGGAAAGAGGAAAATTAACAACAAATACGTGACGGCCAGCATTGTTATAACCGTTGGCAAAGCTGCCAGGGCCCATTTGATAAAATCAATAGATTCGCCTGTAGTATCTTGAAGTATACCAACTGCCAAAGGTGCTCTTGCGCCGCCAAGGAACGTCGCTACCCCTCCTATAACACATCCCCACGCCATTCCCAAAAACAGTGCCTTACCATAATTGCCTTCTGTCGGCTTTAGCTCCAGGCTTGAAGAAATAGCTACAACAATTGGGAACATCATGGCGGCCACTGCATGTTCCGGCATCCAAAATGAAAAAAATGCAGAAAGTGCGATAACGCCCAAAAGCAATATCTTCGGCGAATGACCAAACCATGTCAAGAATATCAATGCCATTCGATTACTTAAACCTGTCCTGGTAACCGAAGACGCCAAAATAAATGCACCCAGAATAAAAAAAACAGCCTGATTGCCGAAAAGAGAGTAAGTTTTGTCTGCCGGCAAAACCCCCATTAAGGGAAAAAGTATGATAGCAAGAAGGCTTGTTATCATCAGTGGCAGCACGTGGCTAATCCAGAAAATAACACAGAGCACAAATATAGCCAAAGCCTTTTTCCCGTCATCTGTAAGCCCTTCTGGTGTAGGAACATAAACTATTAAGCCAAACAAAAATATGGCAACTAACAGGATAATGTATCTATAGTTTTTTGTCAAATAAGATGAATCCAATTTATTTTCCCGTTAAAATAATTACATTACTTTGTTGCAAAGTTAGTCAAGAATAGATGAAAAAATTTATATATGGTACATTGCGCCTTCTTTTTGAAACCTTTCCTGTGTTATAAGATCCTTAATCGTTGTGTTTTCTATACTTGCTAACATTGAATCATACATTTTCTGCCATAAATCCTTTAACACGCATGATGCCTCTATTGAACAGCACGCAGAGAGAGATGATATTCTCTCATTTACGCAGTCGATTGGCGCCAAGGACCCCTCAAACAACTCTATTATCTCCCTGACACTTATTTTGCCAGGGTCTCTGGCGAGACAATGTCCGCCATTTGCCCCTCTAACACTGACTACCACACCGCCGTTTTTCAGTGTTAACAGTATTCTCTCAATAAACGATTCAGGAATATCCCTGCTACTTGCTATCTCTCTACTTAAAACTAATCCTTTGTCATATCTTTGTCCTAACTCTAAGAGCG
This sequence comes from Candidatus Scalindua sp., assembly GCA_046757745.1. GTDB lineage: Bacteria > Planctomycetota > Brocadiia > Brocadiales > Scalinduaceae > Scalindua. The sequence goes on along the minus strand of JBHHYW010000029.1, from coordinate 8,239 downwards.
CAAGTATTGCGTATTCTGTTTTGCTGGACAGTTTCATTGTAAGCTATATGAATATAATATGGTAACAACAATCAAGTTTAGTAGGGGTTTAAGATATTAAACCCCTACTAATGTGTTATTTTATAAAAAACCCTATTCTTGACTAACTTTGCAACAAAGTCAAATTGTATTGTCAAAAAAAGGATTTGTCAACTTAATTCTTTGTAATTCTTATCTTTACCATGCCATCAGCTCTCCAACAATCTCTTCCACGAGGTCTTTTATCGTTACTATCCCTATTGATTCATTATCTTTATTGGTAACAATCGCCATTCGCTGTTTCGTCTTTTGCATTCTTACCAGTGCATCATCTATAAGTGTTTCCGCATTAAGGCATTCGGTATCCTTCAAGAAGTCACTTATTATTGACTTTTCCGTACCAACACTCAAAAAATCGAATAAGTTTATTACTCCAACAATATTACTTTTTGAACCTTTAAAAACAGGAATCCTGGAAAATCTTACATTTTTTGCAAAAACCTTTATTTGCCCGGCGCTTGCATCGTGTGAGACCATGGTTGTCCTTTTAAGCGGTATCATAATTTTCTTTATCGGGATACTCCCAAGCTTCATAATATTTCTTGCCATCATATCCTGATAGCCGGAAATGATTCCTTCCTCAACTCCCTCCCTTATGAAAAATCCCAGTCTGTACGGTGTAAAAATCGCTGTCCTTTTACTCACGTTTTTTAAAAATAGTTGTGGAATTTTATTCGCAACCTTTAAAACGTATACTAAAGGAAGGAATAGTTGTGAAAAGAATTTGATACTTGGCGATGCGGTGTAAAGAAATGTGTCCGCCCTTCTCTGGCAAATATTCTTCGGCATAACCTCTGCAAAAACCAGCATAATTGGCGCCAGGATCAGCGTTGCAATCAGCGCCGGATTGGCTTGAGACATATTTTTTGACATGATACTTGTAAACGTTGCAGCGGCCAGGTAATTTACAATATTATTGCCGATTAATATTGTGCATATCAGAGATTGTGGGTCTTCTAATAACCTTTTAATGATTTTTGCGCTTCTTATCCCCCTGTCCGCCTTATACTGTAATCTGACACGGTTGATACAGTAAATGGCAATCTCAATACCTGAAAAATACGAAGAGAATAAAATAAACAGAATTAACAAATAAAATTCAGTCATCTTTGTCTTCGTCCGCCTCTTTTTTTATTTTCATTTCTTGTAATATCGAAGTAATGCGTCTCTTCCTGACACCCTCGACTGTAAAAACAAAGTCCTCATATATCACCGAATCGCCTTTTTTTGGAATATGTTCAAGCAAAGTAATGACGAATCCGCCTACGGTATCAACCCCCATTGGTTCTATCTCCACGCCAAAAGTATCAGACCAATCGCGAATACTCAAGTTACCGGAAATCAGGTATTTATTTTCATCAATCTTTTCGAGTGTTTCTCTGGGCTTCTCATGTTCGTCCTGAATTTCACCAACAATTTCTTCTATAATGTCCTCAAGTGTAATCAGTCCTGCAGTACCACCATACTCATCTACAACAATGGCTATCTGGCTGCCTTCGCGCCTGAATTGCCGCAGCAATCCTTCAATACTCTTCGTTTCAGGAACAAATTGAATAGGCTTCAAAATACTCCTTAACTCTACATTCGGATCAAGAAAAACATCCTTTGCATGTATTATGCCTAAAATATTGTCTGTCGTTTCTTCATAAATGGGAAACTTGGTATGTTTTGTTTCACGTGCAAGTTCAATAAGCCCCTCTACCGGGTCCTCTATATCGTACAAATTCATATCCACCCTTGGGAGCATTATCTCTTTTGCCTGTACTCTTTTAAAATCTAAAATACCATGTATCATCGAACGTTCCTCTCTATCGACAATACCCTGTTTTTCGCTAAACTCTACAAGCATCTTTAATTCATCGATAGTTACACATTTTTCCATATCTTCACTCTTACCAAAAATTTTGCTTATTGTATTGATAAACAAAGCAAGGGGCACACGAAATGGCAAAAAGATCCTATCGAAAATATAAACAGGCATTGCCACCCACCTGGAATACTGATCAGGAATTTTTACTGCTATATTTTTGGGTATTACTTCACCCATAATGATAATCGTAAGCAAGCTGAAGACACACACTATCCCTGCCGTCCAGACACCGCCATTGGAACCGGTGACAGCTATTTTCCGGGAGATACCATAGGAAATACAAAAGAAACCAATGTTTGCCAGCATATTTCCAAGTAGAATGGTTGTTAATAAGTTCTTAGGTGTTTTCAGGAGTGTATATACCAATCTTTCTGATTTGCTGTTACTTTTGCCAAACCGGCTAATCTCTTCTCTGGTTAATGAAAAAAAGGCGGTCTCTGTAGCAGAAAAAAAAGCGGAAAAACAGAGCAGGAACAGCATAAACAAGATTTGAGGCAGGCAAATTAACAGTATATATAGGTTGTCTTCCAAGAATATCACCCGGTATGGGAAATGGATGGCGTTATTTATATATATTTTGAGAAACTAAGTGTTAAATTAGAGTTGGGTTGCTATCGCAATAAAACTATCCTTCGATTCCCCGCCTGAATGACCGAGTCGGGCAGGCGCTCAGGATAACGTCACACTGAACGGAGTCGAAGTGTTATCAACTAATAAACGCCTATTGCAAATTATAACCGCCAACTCACAAAAATGTCAATTACAAAACATTATACGATTTGATATAATTTAAAAATGGAAGAATTCATTTTTCTTGATGATATAACGACTGCCGACGTAGCGATAGAATCTCGTGGAGATACTCATGAGGAATTGTTTTCCGCGTCTGCAAGGGCAACTTTTGAAGTTATGGTTGATACCGGTGGTGTGCAACCTGAGATAAAGAAGGTTATCCGCCTGGAGGATTCTGAAATAGATGGATTGCTTTTTGACTGGCTTGCCGAAATAATATACCTGAAAGATTCAGAAGCTATGGTGTTTTGTAAATTTGATATAAGGATAAAGAAGGATAAGGATTATTGTCTTGATGCCGAAATCTACGGTGAAGAGATTAATCAATCCAGACACGAACTCAGATGCGATGTAAAGGCTATAACCTTCCACCTGTTCGAAGTGTATGAAAAGGACAGAAAATGGATAGCCAGGTTTATTTTAGACATATGAGGAAAGATTAAGGAATTAAGGGATTAAGGGATTTAAGAATTCCTGAATTCCTTAATCCTTGAATCCCTCAATTAACTAAATGAATACAGATATGAAGGTAAATAAGATTTCTGACAGGATATGGGAGATCCCGATGTCCGAAAAGGAAGGTATGCGGGTACCGGCACGAATATATGCCAGTGATGTGTTATTTGAGAATATGGATAAAGGCGTCTTTGAGCAGATTACAAATGTTGCTTGTCTGCCTGGTGTCCAGAAACATGCACTCTGTATGCCTGACGGTCATTGGGGGTACGGGTTCCCGATTGGCGGTGTGGCGGCTTTTGATACTGAAGACGGCATTATCTCTCCCGGAGGAATCGGTTTTGACATAAACTGCGGTATGAGATTAATCACTACGGATTTGAAGATAAATGAGGTCAAACCGCGGCTGCCGGAACTCATTAACGAACTCTTCAGGGCCGTCCCGGCAGGGGTAGGTTCAAAAGGGGTTATAAAGGCTTCGGCATCACAGCTTAAAGACATAATGAAGAGAGGGGCTGAATGGTGTATTGAGAATGGATATGGCTGGCCTCAAGACCTGCAGAGGATAGAGGAAGGTGGACATATACCCGGCGCCGACCCATCAAAGGTGAGCGAAAAGGCCATATCGAGAGGCATAAATCAGTTAGGCACCCTTGGTTCCGGGAATCACTATTTGGAAATTCAATTAGTGACAACAGAAAATATCTTTGATGAGAAGATTGCAAGGGTTTTTGGTATTAAGGAGGAAGATCAGATAGTCATCATGGTGCATTGCGGCTCAAGAGGTTTTGGCCATCAAGTCGCTACAGATTATCTAAGGGTGTTTGATAAAACAATGAAGAAGTACGGTATGACTGTCAGGGACAGGGAGCTTGCTTGTGCGCCCTTTAAATCACCGGAAGGTTCAGACTATTACAAGGCTATGCTTTGCGCCGCCAACAGCGCCTTTGCAAACCGGCAGATAATCACCCATAGGGTGAGGGAGAGTTTCTCAAAGGTATTTGATATCAATGCTGAAAAACTCGGGATAGAGATAGTGTATGATGTTGCACACAATATAGCGAGGGTAGAAAGATATAAGATAGACGGCAAAGAGAAAGAAGTCCTGGTTCATAGAAAAGGCTCGACGAGATCATTTGGACCGGGCAGGAGGGAGCTTCCGGAAATTTACAGAGAGACAGGACAGCCAGTTATTGTTGGCGGTTCAATGCAAACAGGTTCTTTTTTGCTGACAGGTACTGAAAAAGCAATGGAGGAAACATTTGGCTCTACAATGCATGGCGCAGGCAGAACCATGTCAAGACATGCTGCCAAAAAGATGGTAAGAGGCGATCAGCTCATGAGGATTATGGCGAAGGATGGTATACTTGTTAAGGCCGCCTCAATACCAGGCCTGGCAGAAGAAGCGGGCATTGCATATAAAGATATATCAGAAGTCGTTGAAACTATGGACATATTAGGCATATCAAAAAAGGTTGTGAAACTAAAACCCATTGGTAACATTAAAGGATAAAGGGGCAGAAGTTGGAATATGAGTTTCACCGACAGGTACCCATTTTTAAAGTATTCCTGCATGTTTAAGCGCATCCGCCACCTTCTCATCCTTCATCGCTAAATCCTTCAGCGCACACTCTATCTTATCTTCCCTCTCCTCAAGCTTTCTGTTTTTTCTTACCGCAGGCGCAATGGTCGTCCTCCTGTCCCAAAGCACAAAGCTGATAATGGCAAAGATACCTGCGAGAACCACATATATGAGATTTCTTAAATCGGCAATGTCCTCTTTAAGCCTACTTCTTAAATTGACAATATCCCCTTTTAGCTCACTTCTTAAATCATCAATCCTTTTGTTGATTACCTTCTGCCCTTCATCAAGCCTGATCAGCAACTCCCTATTTTACTAAATGGGCTGATATTTGCCACTTGTCCTGATCAAATCTTTTGTCAATAACCTGCCACCTCCAAGATATAAAAATTACTTAAATTAAAGATTGTAAATACATTGTTAATCCACAAAGTATTTGTTACTATATATTTATAAATAATAGTTCATGTTGCAACAACCAGAAACTTACAGCTTAAAATGTGGGGAAATTATACGTGGCTGGCGTATATTTGACGATTAATACAATTACACCATAGTTTTTTCAAATATCAATTACAAGATTATCCTGGTATAGTTTTACATAAAAAAGTAGATGGGAAATTTTGAGGTGCTTCTATGTAAACCCTTAAATTAAAGTATCTTACGTATAACTTAAGGACCTCTTGTGTAAAATATTTATATAAAAATGTAATCCGTATATTACATAAAGTTATATTTTTTGCCTGTTTTCAAACACTTTGGTCCTGATATTGCGCTACATACGCAATACTCACGGATGAATGTTAACATAAAAGAAGGTTAAAATGTGAAAAAATGGAAATGTTCCGTATGTGATTACGTTCATGAGGGTGATAATCCTCCCGGCGAGTGTCCTCATTGTGAATCTATAGCTGAGGTATTCTCTGAGCAAATTGACAAGAAAGAAAAAGGAAACGGGCAGAAGAAATGAAAAACACAAGTGAGACGGCAGGCGATACCGGGTCATGTGTAATGTGAAATTTGATAAAAAAATCAATTCAAGGCAATCGGCGAGGTTTTAAAAATTTTATGCGTATAGGCTATAACTTTGTGATAACACATTTGAGTGCATACTCTATCTCCCTTTTAGTCTAGACCTTAAGAATGATAAATCATTTTTAAAGCCCATTCTTCCCCTCCGGAAGTCTGATAAAGAGAGGCCGATTGCCTTGAATTGATTTTTTCTTAACTTTTTCTTATTTGTGCTTAAATGAGCCATTGTTTTAATAAGGCTTAGCTTTTTTAGTTGTTGAAATTAGCCATTAAAGTAAGGTTTTTAAGCGCGTAAACCAAGGGTTTCACATTTTACATTACAATAGTGTAAATTTTTGTATAGGAAATTCAATGTTGTTAACACTTCGACTCCGCTCAGTGTGACATCATCCTGAGCGGAGTCGAAGGATAGTCTTTTGTCGCAATAGCGACTTAACTTTTTTTTTTATGGGGAGGTAAGAAATATGAATAAATGGATGTTTTATTTGTTGTTGCCAATGTTTGCTGTATGGGCATTTGGCAGTGTGGCTTTCGCTCAAGAATTTGATAGAGATGCGCTTAAGGCTGAACTCAGAGCTGAATTAAAGGCCGAACTCAAAAAAGAGTTGCTTGGCGAGATAAAAGAGGAGATGAAGACTGAAATATTAAACGAAACTAAGGCTGACGTACAAGAGGCGACACTCGGTTTAAGAGATGTGATGAAGTCTGACTTTAAAGCTGAAATAAGGGCTGAGATAATGGAAGAGACCAAGGGAGACATCTCATCTGAAATAGCAAAGGCTTTAGGCGATACTCCGGTCCTTGGTGGTTTGCTCAAGGGTGTGACTATAGGTGGTTTTATCGACACTAACTTCATGTATAACCTGAGGAACCATGGTAATGGATCCGGTGGAACTGGAAATAGGAATGCAAACGGTAAATTAAATTTTGTAGGTGAAAATGAAGACAACTCATTTGTGCTTGAAAACTTCGCAGTGTTTCTGGATAAAGAAGCAACCGAAGAAGACCCGATAGGCTGGCAATTCCACACCTACATGGGTGAAAAGGCACAGGGAATCACCTTTTTCGGCCCTGGAAACGACGCAGAAGCATCTGGAGATGGTGCCGCAGGTGCAAACGATAGGTTTGCCATAGCAACAGCAAATTTAACCTGGAAAGCTCCTGTATTTGGGAAACACATTGATATTACGATGGGTAAATATTATACTTGGATCGGATATGAGTTGGTAGAAAACATAGGCAACCCGAACTATACACACGCACAAACCTACAATAATGGGATACCCTTCACACACATGGGACTTAAATTTGACGTCTCTGAATTTCTGCCAAGCGACAAATTCGGCTTAACCCTCTTTTTTAACAACGGTTGGGATACCTACATCGATAACAATGGGGGAAAGACAGTCGGGGCCTACTTTACATATACGCCGAATGACGATTTCTTCATATCTCTGGGCGGAATATACGGCCCGGAAACTTCATCTAAAGGAACTAAAACTGCTAACGCTGGCACTGGAAGTTTCAATGGTAAACACTCTAGTGATGACGTATATATGATCGACATTGTAGCCACTTATTCATTACCACAGATAGATAAATTACACCTTGGAGCTAACTGGGATTGGGGCACTGCTGAAAATAATGGATTTGGTAATCCCGGTGAGGCTAGTTTTAACAGCCCTGATAGCAATGCTATCTGGTGGGCAGGGGTAGGATACGTCATGTATGATTTCACTGATAATCAGATGGGCGCGTTTAGATACGAGTATTTTGATGATAGTGACGGCGCAAAGGGTTTTGGTATTTCATTGTGGACAGTAACGTACACACATAACATTACCATTAATGATCACCTTATGCTCAGGCCTGAAGTCAGATATAATCAGTACAATGTTTCAGATGCTCAAGAAGCACTCGGCTTGGGAATATCACCTAGTGAAGGAACGAATACTGCAGATAGTGAAACTATCTTAGCTTTTGGCGCTGAATACATATTCTAATGTGTAGTTAAGTAGTTACCCCACGGTAAATTTGCCGTGGGATTAGTAGGTGTTATTATATGATTGTATGCTGCGCAAATTGAAATTTGTGTAGAGACCCGGGTCAAAACAACCCCTCCCCGTTTTGTCCCGGGTTTTTGTATTTATAGTCTTCATGTAAAAGTTCACCGCAAAATTCGCAAAGTTATTATTTTTTAAAAGTAAATGATGAAAATTGCGGATTCGGCAAAGGCTTCGAGTGAGCCTCATCTGAACTCCTCGCCGCCTTGAGCTTATCGAAGGACTGAATAATTTTGTTGTTTTGTAGGGGCGTCCGCCTATCAGTCTGGCGGACGTCCCTACTCCTGTATCTTTTTCTCATTTTTCAAAAGTTTGGCGCTGTAAAAAATTCGGGTGATGGAATTTGCCACATCAAATTCTATACCA
>JBHHYW010000028.1:0-13628 GCA_046757745.1 Candidatus Scalindua sp. | reverse complement strand
TTATATTTGTTTAAAAAATATTCAGCTAAGACAGGTATATCATCTCTTCTCTCTCTTAAAGGAGGCAGGATTACTGGTATTACGTTAAGCCTGAAATACAAATCCTGCCTGAAGTTGTCCTTTTCAATTTCCTGCAGTATATTTCTGTTTGTAGTGGCAATAATCCTTACATCTACCTTAAGAGTCTTTGAACCTCCGACCCTTTCAAATTCCTCCTGTTCAAGGACTCTCAATAATTTTGCCTGAATCTTTGGGGATATTTCGCTGATTTCATCTAATAGCAGAGTGCCGCCATCTGCCAGTTCAAAACGGCCCGTCCTCTTTGCGTCGGCGCCTGTGAATGCCCCTCTCTCATGTCCAAACAATTCACTTTCCAACAAACTTTCTGAAAGTGCAGCACAGTTAACCTTGATAAACGGCTTTGATTTTCTCTGGCTGTTTAAATATATAGAATGTGCAATAAGTTCCTTCCCTGTACCACTTTCACCCTGAATCAACACACTGGCCTTGCTTTGCGCAATCTTTTTTACATCATTAAGCACTTCAAACATTTTTGAACGTTTGTCTATAACAAGCTCATATTCCCCGTTATTATCTATTCTTGATCTCCAATATTTATTTTCATCTATCAGGCTCTGACGTTCCTGAATCCTTTTCAAAAGCAGTTCTATATTATCAAGCGAAAATGGTTTTATGATATAATCGTATGCACCTTTCTGCATTGCTTCAACTGCAGATTCAATACTGCCATATGCCGTCATAATCACAACTGTGGTTTCATTTGAAGTCTTCTTTACTCTCTCCAGAACCTTTAACCCGCCCATCCTTGGCATCCTCATGTCGAGGAATACCAGGTCATAATTTTGCTTATCAGTCATACTGGCCGCTTCCTGCCCATCACAGGCATTATCCACTGAGTAACCGTTTCTTTGTAACGCCTCACTCAAGTAACTTCTGCTGAGATCATCATCATCTACTACCAATATTCTTTCGATACCCAATTCGTCCCTCCATTTAGACCATTGCATGACTCAAATGACTTGCTTCATTTGGCACGTTTAGTGTTGCATATTGACTGGTCGGTAAATTCACCAGAATTGTTGTCCCCTTCTTGTGTTCACTGACAATGTTTATCCGCCCCTCATGAAGTTCGATGATCTTGCGTACTATCGCCAGTCCCAACCCTGTACCATCATCTTTTGTAGTAAAAAACGGCTCAAAAATCCTTTCTATAGCACTGTCATTGATACCATTGCCGGTGTCAACAAAACCAATTTGTATTTTTGGTATATCATTAGTATCTGATTTTCGTGTAAATACTTTAATCTGACCACCTTCAGGCATGGATTGTATAGCATTAAGCAAAATATTTAAGAATGCCTGCTGCAATCTATCCGGATCACATAAGACAAAATCTTCACAACCATAATCTTTCTCGATCTGAATATCCCTGCCACCTTTCAGGCCCAATTCTTGATATGCAAAGAGAAGAGCCTTATCTATAATCTTAGACAGTTCATATTTTCTCTGGTTCAGTTTGATCGGACGCGCCAGAAACAATAAATCCGTAACTATTTTATTTATATTCTTCGTTCCCTTAATAATGTACTTAACAAGCCTGAGGCTGTCACCTTCAAGTTCACGCTCCAGTAAACATGCAAATCCTTCAATGCCATTCAAAGGATTCCTTATCTCATGGGCAATACTTGCAGCCATAGTTCCAACAGAAACAAGATCGTTGGCGCTGTTTAAACGTCCTTTTAATTCACATATTTCTGATAAATCTTGAAAAATCTCAACTACTCCTGTTATTGAACCTCTTTCATCCTTCAGTACAGATATACTACTCTCAATACGCCTGGTTTTTCCATCCTCGATTTCAATCATTCTTTTCACATTGTCAATGTTTTCTCTCTTTGACATTGACTCTAACAGCAAGTCAATAAAACCACCTATATGACCCAGGGCAATTCTTATGTCTTTTCCTAACACATCCCTGGCAACAACATTTAATGTTTCTTCAGCAACTTTGTTAAATGTAACAATCTTGCCATCAGTATCTACAGCAACCACACTACTATGCATACTTCCCAGTATACTATTTAGGAATCGAGTTAGATTGTCCAACTCCTGCACCTTTTTGTTAAGACATTCATTTGTATAAGCCATTTCCCTATCAATCTCTTTGACTCTATCTTGTAACTGCTTATAAGAACCTTCTAGCTTCTGTGCATAAGTATTAAAACTGTCAAACACAGTCAACAACTCTTTGACATTGTTAAATTGTTTTATTTTCTCTTTGTATGAATTTGAGTTTCTCATTTCCCTATAACCTTTACTATTTTTCCTTCTACTTTGCCACGCCACTCGATGTCCTGAATATACCATTGTGCCTGTTTGGACCAGTAAGTACCTTCATATCCATCCCGAAGTTCTCTGTACACCTTTACTGCATCGTCATATAACTCCTGCTTCCTGTAGCAATTTGCTGTTTGATATAATACCCATATTTTCCTTTCATCCTCGATCTTGTTTTTATCAATCAACCTATAAATTTCTAATGCTAATTTATATTCACCCAATTTATATAAGTTTTCTGCAATTTCAAAGGGACGAACTATTTCTTCTCCATTTTTAACAACATTGCCGATCTTATGCGCTTTTTTTTCTTTGTTCTTAAGAGTAATTGTGTCATCTACATCCTTCTCTTTTTCAGGAGATTTAAGGATATTTTGACCGTCTACAGGTTTTTCTTTATTTTCTACTTTTTCATAATTTGTTAATACCATTTCACTATCATTCTTTTTATCGTCTTCCTTCTTACCTTCTTTCTCCTTTTCCCTTTTAACTTCTGCTAACTTCTCAGCACTTTGAAATTTTGATTTTAATTTGTCCAGCTCTGCTTTCTCCCTTTTTAATTCCGCAAGTGTGTCTACAGCTTCCTCAAAATCTTTTATTTCACTGTCAGGCTGATTATCATCTGACATAACCTCTGATCTTTCAATGGCTTCGTCATCAGGCTTTAATCCGCCTATCCCAACACCACCGTTAACTGCATTCTTCTCCTCGCTAACAGCGGTACCCAAAACAGACAAATTAACCATGCCGAAGACCGCTAATGTCAATATTTGTTTATAATTAACCATTGTAAATTCCACTCCATAATTGATTCGTTTTATTATTCGCTTTTAATTCAAGTTTTGCCATTCAGTATTCCTTTGCGCCCTTTGCGCCTTTACGGTAAAACATTATCTTTCCTTTTATATTCCGGGAATATCGCAAATGAAATGCCGCTACCGGCAAAACATTCAAGACATAAAAAATTCAAGTATAGCGATAATATTAAAATGCCTTAAGGTGTTTTCAGATAAAGCCTTATAATCGCCTGAAGGAGAGAGGGTATAATTGTAGATTGGAGATTTAAAGATAATTTGTGAGAATGATCAGGATTGTAAATACTGACTCTGGATACTGCGTGGATATTTTGTTTGTTTCTTCAACCATTTGTATATTTTTAAAACAGTAACTGTTGGGAATGCACCCTTAGCTATATATCCTGCCGGTATGCCTTGACTGCCTCGGTAAGTAAACCAAGTTCACTGTAGGAATCACCAATTAATCCGGAAATCCTATTCCTTTGCATCTCTGTCACTTCTCCATCAAGAACCTCCCGGTAGCTTTCTATTGCCTTTTCAAACTGTTTGTCCCGTGCCAGACAAACACCTGCAAAAATGTTAGCTTTAACGGCCAGATCTTTATCCTTCTTTCTTTCAGCAATTCTCTTAAAGATATCAAAAGCCCTTTTGTTATTCTCATCATCAAGATAACATAATCCAATTTCAAACTTAATACTTTCAGCATATATACTATCGGGATATTTACTTAAACCTTGATTAAGTATTTCCACAGCACTGTCTAACATCTTCATCAGGCGCAATGATTTTCCACTATACAGAAAACCCTGTGACGATAAGCTGCTGTCGGGATACTCTGCTAATGCACCTTTGTATAATTGAAATGCTGTCAAGAAATCCTCTGTCTTAAAAAAGCAATCTGCCAGTTTGTAGTAAGCTTTATCCAGTACACTGTTGCCATTCTCATAAAGAACGAATTTACTTAGCGTACTTATGGCTTCTTCGTAGTCGCCAGATAAATAATAGCAGTTACCTATCTGATATTCTAATTCATAACGTACCTCCTCAGGTAAGATTAAACGGTCAGATGCAAGAATATCATCTCCTGACTGGTATGCCTGCATATCACTCTCAGACTGAAATTCCTCCTTCATGCCCAGGAATGTCTGTAACGCCAAAGGATAATCCCCTGCATCAAGGTAGGTCTTTCCCAAGCGCATATGAGCTGATATGACGGTATCACTGTCATGGTATTCTTTAATCACAAAGTTATAATTTTCAATAGCCTTTTCATAGTTACCTTGTTTTCTCCATAAATCACCAATAATAAGATACGTATCATCCACATTAGATTCATTGGGATACCTCTGCACGTAATTTAAATAACTCCCTCTCGCCTTTTCTAAATCATCCAGTTTTACGTAACACTTTCCTTCATTAAACTTAGATTTCTTTGCCAGTGGATCATCTGAATAATTTGCCGACACGGTTCTGTACTCCTGCAACGCTATTGACGGAAAATCCGAAGCAAGGTAAAAGTTCCCCAGTTCGTAGTATGCCTGTGCTATCCCCTCATAATCCGGATATTTGATCATAGCCTTTTGGTATGCCTGTATTGCCTTGTCTTGATAATAACCATATGATGACACCACATTCAGCTTTGCTGGCAAGGTTACAAATATTAAGCTCTCACTTATTATTGGTTCAAGCCCTTTTGCACCAAGAATAACATCTATGACATCAATCAAAGGAGCATCTTCCAGATCAATAGAAATAACCGAAGCGATTTCCTCTTTATCAATATCCTCGTCTATAATTATCCTCTTCCTGCTTGCAGAAGCTAACGTTTGCAGGATAACCTCCACAGATATTAAATCAGCCTTTATTGAGTACAAGACAGTACCATAATTACCTTTTTTCCTATTTATGGACAAACCCTCTTTTTCGGTAACTAATTCTATAGCTACATCCTCATCCTGCAAGGCTTGATGCTGCTTTAATTCAAACAACTTCTTTAAACCCACTAAGACCGTTTTCTCATTATTTACCATTTCCTTATATTTATCAACCGGCATATTAATCAATCCGGGACCTGCACCGTTTCGTACATCTGCTCCAACGTATCTCGTTGCACCAGCCAATAGCAGGAAGATCGTTAACAAATTCATAAGAACCGTACGTTTATATATCATATACAAACCTCTCTTATTGTACGCATCTGTGCCCATAAGGGGCAGTTGTAACCAAGACTATCTGAATAATGATTTGTCTTTTAGCGAACTACGACTGCTTTTTGCCGCGCCTCTTCCTCCTTCAGGTATTGCTTTGCCTGCTCAACGTAACTATGGGCAATCTTATAATACGCTTTTATCACCATATGTTTGTCGTTATCTTCTGTATATTTTGCCTCTAAGCCTGTTATTGAGTATAGGACTCTTCTGGCTTTCCCATAATCACCAGTTAAAATCAAACACTCTCCCATGCCCAGTTGTGCCTTCAATCTATAAGGACTGTGCACATAATTATTAGACACTTTTCTATATACTTCTAATGCCTTCTCATATTCTCCCAGTTTATAATAGCTTTCTGCTAAACGGCTATAGACCCTGTCACTTTTATCAATAGCAATTTTTGAATTTATCAGCCTTTCATATACAGATATGGCCTTTTTGTGCTGATCATAATCAAAATACATGTCAGCTTCCTTAATAACATGCTTAATGTTTTCTTTAGTTATTTTCCCACCAAACGAATAACTATTATTAGAAATACCATCAGTATTCTTCTTTTCCCCGGGAGGGATTATAGTCTTTTTTGGAACTTTCAGAGTATTGGTCTTTAAGTTTTTCTTGCTTATACTCTGCTTTTCTATCATGGATTTAAGCTCTTTCTTTTCCCTGGTGATCCAATTACGCTGTAAAAACATCAGTCCTGCAACCAACATAATGATAATCAGGTTTATAGCGATAACCCCTTTAAATCCACTTGCTGTGCCTATTAGTGTATTCAGTCTTTGTTTTACCTTTTTTATCATATTCTATTTCCTGTAAATAATAATAACCAGCATTAAGAACCCGACATTAACACAGTCGCTGCAATCATTTTCCTAATCTACGCTTTTCATTCTCCGGTGAGCGTCCTGCAACATTTCTATCAAGGCTTATTAATAACACTGTTTCATCATCAAGACAAACATCCTTATCGTTTATACATGAAGTATATAAGCCGACATCATTAGACTGTTTTCCTTGTAAACTTCGCATATTCTGCAAGGCATTCTCAATTTTCTGCTTTATCAAGGCTCCTTCTTCTACAATTCTTGACATAGTATTGCTTCTTGATAACACCAACCTGTTTTCATAAGAATATGGTATTGTCCCTTCAATTAAGTCAATTTCTGCTGAAATGCCTAACGGGTAAGGGTTGGTCTCCAGTATTTCTGTCTCTCCGTCTGGTGCAATCATTGAGCACACCAGGTTATTCCCGCTATTTACATATTTAATAACTCTCTTTTTCTTATCAATAAGCACACATAACATCGACACTTTGATATGAGGGAAAATATTTTCGTACAAAAATTTACTTATACTATATATTACTTTTTTTGGTGTATTTCCAGCTCTTGATCTAAATAATGTCTTTATCATTATTCCTATCTGCCTGTTTTCCCACCATTCCCTGCAATGTTCACTTTGACCATTAATATTTCCAAATATCAACATAGACCTGTTATTACTAATGGCAAAAGAGTCAAATACAACCGTACTCTTAGGTTGGCATGCCGGACCATCAAAGTAATAAGACATGCCACCCGGTTTCAAAAGGTTATCAGTTTTTGATGATTGTTCGCTGTCATTGCCCTGTAGCTGGCAGGCTTTTTCTCTATCAGTGTCCTTTGAGATACTGGAATTATTGAACATCCTTACGATGATGTCTTTTATTTCCCGTATCTTGAAGGGCTTACTGATCATCTCAACTACACCCAGTTTCGCCGCTTCTTTGACTGTTTCAAGAGAACCATATGCCGTGATAATGACTATTTTTAAATTAGAATCACTCCTCCTTATCTCACGAATTAATTGGATACCGTCCATACCCCGCATCTTAATATCAGTTATAATTAAGTCATATGGTGTTGTCTTGAAACGATCCATGGCCTGAAAGGCGTCCCGAGCCACGTCTACCTTATAACCTTCACTGACCAAAGCCTCCTTTAAGACATATCTAATTGTCTCCTCATCATCTACCAACAAAATCCTGTTATTCATCTTATTTATTAGAAAATGTTTTAAAAAGATCCTTAACTATACATTCCAGACGGTCAACCTCTTTAAAAATCATCTTGAAGAATCTTTCATTTGAATCATCTTTACCCACTCTTTCCCTGAGCACTTCTACAGCAGCAGAAATACCAGCCAGAGGATTCCTGACTTTATGAGTAACAATACCCATCAATTCGTTCAGGTCATCAAAATATTCAGTTTCCTTATACTTGTTTACTATCATTTTTATTCCTTCATCATCACTTAAATCAACACCATACTTCTCTCCACTCACTGAAGATTCAATTTGCTTGTTCAATGCAGCAGATAATTCTTCCTTCGTAATTAGATTCATATTGACCATGATCGTCCCCAGAGGTTGATGCCCAGGATTGTCTTTTTGTAAACTTAATGCATTTTGAACATCAGAACTCTTAACCTTGCCATCTTTAACTAGAATCTGTCCAAGTTTTTTCTGACATAAATCAATATCTTTTTTCATATTAACCACTTTATACCATTTCCTTTTCTAATCGTAACCCCATGGGGTCTGACCCATCTTCTTACTGTTTAATACTATAATGCTTAATCTTGTTGTATAAAGTGGTACGGTTTATGCCCAGTATCTTCGATGCCTTTGTCATTCGCCATGAAGTCTCCTTAAGGATTTCTGTTATATGTTGTTTCTCAATAGTTGAAATAGACTGATCTACCTCTTCATCCTGCCCAATGTCTCTTATTTCCGCCTCGGACCCGATTAACAGGTGCTCGGCAGAAAGAGTAGAGTTAGTTGAAAGAAGAACAGCTCTTTCAATAACGTTTTTCAGTTCTCTTACGTTCCCCGGCCATTCATATTTCTTCAAAATAGCTTTTATTTCCGGTGTCAGGCCATTGATATCCTTGTTGAATTCTTTATTAAATTTATGAATATAGTATTTTGCAAGCGGGATGATGTCATCCTTCCTTTCCTTCAACGCACACAAATATACCGGCAAGACTTTCAGGCGATAAAAAAGATCTTTTCTGAAATTTCCTTTCTTTACTTCATCTTCCAAATTACGATTTGTTGAAGCAACTATCCTTACGTCTACATTTATATCATCCACTCCCCCTACCCTCTTAAATTTCCTCTCCTGAAGCACTCTCAGCAGTTTTGCCTGCAATGGCAGACTCATCTCTCCAATCTCATCAAGAAACATTGTTCCTCTCTGAGTGGCTTCGAATAGACCGGCCTTTCCTGTAGTGGAAGCTCCTGTGAAAGAACCCTTTTCATAACCAAACAACTCAGCTTCAAGCAGGTTCTCTGTCAGGGCGGCGCAATTAATCTCCATAAACCTGTACTTATTCCTCGCACTCATCATATGAATATAATTTGCAATCAACTCCTTACCTGTTCCACTCTCTCCCTGTATAAGTACCGTGCTTGAAGGGCTCTGTGCAATTATCTTTACATGTTCAAAAACCTTTTTAATTTCTTTACTAACGGCAACAATATTCGCATTACCTGTAACATCTGTTTTTTCCCTTAACCTTAACACCTCCCTCATCAGGGATTGAGTACTCAATGCCTTATCAACCACAACCTTGACGTGTTCCATCTTAAATGGTTTCTCAAGATAATCAAAAGCCCCGGCTTTCATTGCGCTTACTGCAGTATCTACAGAACCATGACCTGTTAAGAGAATTACAAGTATGTTTGAATCATGCAATTTTATTTCCCTTAATAAATCCAGGCCATTCATTCCGGGCAACTTTAAGTCCAATATAACCAGGTCAGGAATCACCTTCTTTACCAAGCTTAAAGACTTTTCCCCATCCTCCTCTGTGTATACTTCATGCCCCTCAGACTCCAATGCCTCTTTTAAACAAAACCTGATTGTTTCCTCGTCATCCACAACTAAGATTACGGGCTTTACGCTATTCTCGCTTTCCGCATTTTTAACCGATTTTGTTTCTTTCATTTAATCCTCTATTCTAAAATAAATTCTCTTTCCTATTTTGGTAGCTTCTGTTTACCGCAAAATAATGCCTATATCTTATACATAATGTTGCATAAATACACAATATTATTGTATAATCAAAAAATTACAAGTTACAAGTGAAAAAGGGGCTAAAGTTAACAGATTGTTTTCTGTATTCCTCAACTTAAGGCACTTTAAATTTGTAGGGTTATATTTCTAATGAACCAAGGTGTAGGGTATTCGCTTCCCGCCTAACCAACTGACGGAAAGGCGTTTAATCCGCTCCTACCGCTTCTCCGCATCCGAGTTCCGAAATCTTTCAATTCCTCAATTCCTCAATCTTCTCTTTTGCCGTCTTAATCTCCTCTATATTACGTGCATATCTAACACACTCTTCAAGATGCTTCCTGACTTTATCTGGTTGGTTTCTCTTCTCAAACATAGAGACCAGGATAAAATTGACCTCGTAGCTGCCTTTGTGTGTATCGAGTGATTTCTCAAAGGCCTTTATCGCTTCATCTTCTGCTCCGGTATTTAAGTATAATAATCCCAGTCCTTTATAACGACCTGCAATATTCATGGGATACACACTTATTGTCTTCTTATATATTTCGATAGCTTTATCGTAATCGCCTCTTTTAGAATAGATCTTTGCCATTTCATCGAATGGATCAAGACCAGAAGTCAAAAACACCTCTAGAACTTTCTCTTCGAAATTTTGATCTAGATGCCTTAAAATCATTTCACCTTCCTCTATGACCTTGTCTTCCAACAAGGGATTATCCTCTTTGCGGAGTTTAGAGAGGTAAAGTACCATCAATGATGCACGTATGCCAACTGCATCACTGGTGATCGAAAGTATTTCTCTTAGCTTTTTTTCAGACACACCAAAGGTGTATTGGCCCTGATTGTATAACCCTATAATGCTTAATGCATCATCATATGCATTTATATTTCGACAAAAGCTTGTTATTTTAACAGATAACTCCTTCAGGATACCGGATGACAACTCTTCCGGATTACCCTCTACGGCAACAAAACCTAATGTTTCTTTCTCCTTAACACCCACTATTTCAGTATCTATTCTCAAACTGCTTCCTATTAAAGATATGTTACCTTTCAGAACATAGTCTGCCTTCAATTGCCTGCCAAATTTCTTGACTATTTTCGTATCCAACTGTGAATACAAATCCACCTGATCTGCTATCCAGACTCCGCTGCTTTTCGTTATATTGTCGATTTTTAACTGATCACCCGGTATAACTGTAGCAACCTCCTCATAAATTATTTCCCTGTCTACCGGCTCAAAATACCCTGTTTGTGTAAACATACTTCTTAATGCATCCGGGACCATTTCTTCCATGTTCATCTGGGTATAATCCTTGAACGGCAGGATAGCAAGCTTGTAACTCCTTTTTGCATCACAATCCTGGTAAACAAAAGCTACAAATATAAAAACAATTAATGCCGTTTTAATAGTAGATACCTTTTTTAATAATCCTCTTATTTTGTATGAAATAATCATCTTCGCTCCTTTGAACTATCTTTTTTCGGAATATATACGCATATTTTGTGCCTATTTCTATAATATAGATTTAAGGGTATCTTTTAACCTCATACTATCATCCTTAGACTGCTTTACAGGAATTAAACTTGGCTAATCAGGTTCAGTTTCTGATCACATTAGCTTGCAGTTTGTATTTAGCCGGATTTATTGATTTTTTTCTCTAAACTTTTTTATCTTTCTACCGAAAAGATGTTTAGTAATATTTTTATTTTATATTTCAAATTTTGCTGGATTGGATAAGGAGGAGCAAGAATGTCTTTAATAGCTTGGGATCACGACAGGTATAGCGTAAAGGTCAGAGAGTGGGACAATCACCACAAGAAAATAATTAAAGCAATAAATGAATTAAATGATGCGATGTCTTCGGGTAAGGGCAAAGAAGTGCTGGAAAGGATTTTAAATGGACTGGCCAGTTATGCCAATTATCATTTTGCTGCTGAAGAGACGGAAATGGCAAAACACAAATACCCCGATTACGAAGTACACAGAGGCAAGCATCAAGCAATGCTGGGTAAAGTTGGAGCTTTAATAGAAGATTACAAACGGGGGAAAGTGACTCTTTCCCATGAAGTATCAGACTTTCTGAGTGACTGGCTTAACAAACATATCGTAGGAACAGATAAACAGTACAGCGGCTTTATGAACGGAGTGGGCGTAAACTAAGAATGACCAAAAACAAAAGCGGTTTGAACCGTTTAAGCGGCTTAAACGGTTCAAACCGTTATTTTCCCCGTACAGCAAAATTTTGAATAATTCCAATAATCCCTGCCAGACCGTTTGAGACTTTGCGTTCTTAGCGCCTTTGCGGTGAACTATTTCATTTCAAGATGCAACAAAGAACCGGTTACTTACACCGCCTCTACCAACCCTTACAGTCACACGGCCTAGGCATCCGGGACATTTTCCTTCGTATTGCTTTCCTGAGTAGTTATAGATACGTCCATATATATTGCAACATGCAAAATGGATCCCCAGATACTTTCTCTTCTTTTGCCTATTAACCACCGCCGCTGATTCACCCACTAATATATCCATATTTCCTCGTAAATGTAAGGGCGTATTGCCATCCCCGGACAAACTGTGCCGAGGGCATTACACCCTACTTTGTGGTAATTTTGAAATTCCTCATACAATTAAATTGTCTACAGTAGGCCGGAGTTCTTAATTGACCTGGCAATTTCCTTAGTAACCTTATCACGGTCGTAAATACCAGCTTCTATACGGGCTTTAACATTCTTTACTTTTTCCTCCCTGACATCAGGTATCTTCTTAATTTCTGCCTTTAAGATTGATAGTGTTTCTTGTAACTTTCTGGCTTCAGCAGAAATCTCTACTATGTCTCCTTCTTTTGACGCTTGTACTTCCCTGGAAATACCGGATGCAGCTTTTTTAATATCCCCTGGTTTTGCAAGATTTTGATTACCAACAACCTTCCCAACTTGACTACTAATAATTCCAGATGTTTTGTCTACAGACATTTTTAAACCTCCAATCTAAACTTGAAACCGACAATTTGTTAAAGAAAAGCTTAGTTCTGCCACAGACTCCTTCAAGTAAATATCGATTTGTGACAGAATTCATTATTATATACATACCTTTTCCATTTATATTATCGTCAGACCTGCGATACTCTTTATACAAAAATACATTTTATTTTCACGCAATAATTATGCCTTAATAAGTGTGAAGTGCCCAACCTGTCCGAGCCAGAACCAAAAAGGGATAAATTTCTGATCTGTTCTGGCTCGGACAGGTTGTAAAATAAAAACCTACGGTTTTCAAACTCTCCCTTATTTAGTACAAAGATTTAGAAGGCAGACCTCTCTTTAGAGAGGATTCCAGAATTTGGAATCCTCTCTAAAGAGATAAGGTGACAATTTCCAGTCAAAAAAAGCAAGAAATTGTCGACTTAGAGACTAATAAACGTTTAAATAATCTACATTATGCTCAGTATACCAACTATAACGGAAATTATTTCCACCCGAACAATAGTTATAGAGTCCAGTCTCTCTCATAGCTATTGAAAAAGATAATAATGAAGATTTTCTATTAATTACTTGTTTTATGCGTATTGCCTGAAACCAGGAACCTGTATGAGTAGAGTTAAAAGAAACAATTCATTGTTATTAGCAGGAATGGCAACTATTTTGCGATGATACAGAGCGACCATAGCAATACATAAACATAGCGCATCATAAGCTGCCCGCCTGCCCGCCCGGCAATTTCGTTCGGACGGTTACCTATTCGGGCAGGCAATCAAGTTTGAGGTGCCTTAAGTGGAAAAAAGAAGAAATTGAGGAAATTAGGGAATTGAGTAACAAATCAATTAATCCCTAAATCCCTGTCTGTCCGCAAGTTTGTCAGGCGGGAATCCTTGAAAGGCTAAATTAAAGAGATTGTGACTAATCTTTATGCAACTCGTTCCGATAATATACAAAAATCCATAATATTTTAATCTAAGAATCTTAAATAATAGAAATCTTTATATTCTTAAAGAAAGGAATGGTGGCCTAAATGTCGAAAGTTTTATTAGTTGATGATTCTGCCGTAATGAGAAAGATAATCCAGAGAAACATAAAAGAAACGGGGCTTATTGTTGATGAATTCGTTGAAGCAGGAGACGGCAAACAGGCATTAGATAAAGTAAATGATAATGGTAATTTAGATTTAATATTGCTTGATTGGAATATGCCGAACATGTCAG
>JBHHYW010000027.1:0-13716 GCA_046757745.1 Candidatus Scalindua sp. | reverse complement strand
TCCGTGTCGTTGCTTTACGCCCTTTTGAGTATGTGCTACGCATAAAAAAAATATGTTTTTGAAATTCTTCATATGAACTTAACTTCTTTTTAATTGACAGTAGCTTTCATTTATGCTAGATAAAATACTATGTCTGTTTACGAACAAGTAAAGTCTGCATTACAAGATATCGTTGCACCGGAGATGAGGGCTCTGCAGACAGAAATTAAACGTCTAGACGAAAAGATCGATACTAAATTTGAAGCTCTGGACACAAAGATTGATTCTCTTGAATCCAAGGTAGATACTCTTGACAAATCCCTTAACGGCAGAATAGATTCTCTCGATAAATCACTTAACGGTAGAATAGACTCTCTGGAGAGAGAACTTAAGACAGCCATTGATATCAGGGAACGTCTTGCCGCCCTTGAGGCCAAATTTAGCACATAGTTCATCATAATAAATCCCAACTTTTATATTTCGGATTTCGGAATGCGGATTTCAGATTTAAGAGAAACCACAGATTACTCAGATAATTATCTGTGGAATTCGCATAACAATATTCAATAGTCAATTTTTCAATCTTTCCTCTGCGCCTCTGCGTTAAAAAAGATTATACAATAAAATAAACCTGCCCCATTTCATTGCCATCACGCATCTATCAATTATTGGTGGATTCGGACTATCGGCCTTCCCCGGGCAAAGAACCTTAATCTACCCTACACATTTAATTTAATGACGTTACGAACGACTCAGATGGTTCGCTTGTTGAGAGTTTTAACAGCTGGTTCAATCTGCATGTACGTTTTCGATTGTGCCTTCGGCTTACAGGCCCATGTCCTGCACGACAAGGCTGTTAACATCTAAATTGAACCAGCCTGGAGTCTTTATTTTGTTTCTGATTTCGGAATGCAGATTTCGGATTTTACTTAATCTTTCTTGCAAACTTAATAGACGTAACAGTAATGGCCAGAAGTACATAAATAATTGGTGGATTCGCTTTTGCTTAATCCACCCTACTCACCTATTCACTCCTTTGATTCCGCAATCTAAAATCTAAATACTGCAATTAAAAGTCTTTCATATACTCGTCATGCTCCACAATCCTGTTTTCACCCATTGGAATTAATGCCTCTGGTTCTGTTGCACCGTGACCATTACCGGTTGCCTTGTCATCTCGTATGTGTGAGATATTGGTATGCACAGGTGTTTTTTTGTGAGTATCCGATGCTTCATCAGCACGACCAATCAGTGTGGCTAATATATCGATCTGATCTTTGAGGGTTAGTGACTGTGCGGCCAGTTCCTCGCTTGCTGATGCAGTCTCCTCGGCATTGGCTGCATTCTGCTGTGTAACCTGGTCCATCTGCTGCACTGCCTGGCCCACCTGATTAATTCCCTCAGATTGTTCTACTGATGCATTTGCTATCTCCTTTGTCAAATCAGTCACCTTCTTGACGTTTGCAACAATCTCCTGCAACGCCTCTCTGCCCTTACCCGCAATCTGAGCTCCATTATCTGCCTTGGCAACACAATCATCTATGAGGGCAGCAGTATCTTTTGCCGCAGTTGCGCTACGCTGGGCCAGATTCCTCACCTCTTCTGCCACCACAGCGAAGCCCTTTCCATGCTCACCTGCACGGGCGGCCTCAACTGCCGCATTGAGTGCAAGAAGGTTTGTCTGAAACGCTATACCGTCTATTACCTTGGTAATCTCTGCTATCTTCTTACTGCTTGTATTTATCTCTTCCATTGAATTACTCATCTCTCCAACTGCACTCTTGCCATTATCCGCAGCGCTACTGCATACATCTACAAGTTTGGCAGCCTCTTCGGCATTGTTGGCATTCTGCTTTGTCACGGACGACATCTCTTCCATGGATGCAGAGGTTTCCTCAAGAGAAGACGCCTGCTCTGAAGAACCCTGCGCAAGGCTCTGACTGGAGGCCGATATCTGTTCCGTTGCGGCTGCTATCTGATCTGAGCCACCATCCAGATTTTCAATGATTCCCTTGAGTGTCTTTATAAGAGGCCGCACTATTATGAACCATGTCATAACTACTGTTATCACCGTTACTCCTACAATAATGATGCTTATCCACGTAAGCGTGGCTACCTTTTCTTTTGACTGTTTCTCGTACATCCCTACGGCCTTATTCATCTCTTTTAATAATATAAGGTTATTGTTACCCAGGTAGGGTACTGATTTCCAGAATTCGCTACTTTCAGACCCCTTGTTGATAATGACATCAATATGGGGTTTGAAATCTTCCCATATAGATTGTACTTTCTTTAGTTGTGCAAGAATTGCCTTGTCGGTAGTGGGTGGAAGTTTGAGATCTTTATCACCGGCAATTAGCCCCTTTAGTGTTTTATCAAAGAGTGCAGATGTCTTTGCTATTGATTCCTGATACAATTCCTTGTTCTCTCCACTTGCAATAGCAAACGCTTCCTTAGACATCTTTTGTGTGAGCATTCGCTGTTTTCCCGCAAGGTTGATTACAACACCATCAGCCTTCTGTTTACTCAGAAAAGAGACTGTGATGCAGGTCCCGACTATGCTTAAGGTTAAAAAAATTGCCAATACTACAATGAGCTTAGATTGTATTGTTTTCATACCATCTTCCCCTTCTTACATTCCATACATAGTGTAAAGTTAAAATTGCTAAATAAATTGATATAGTTATCTCAATTACCTCTACAAGTGCTAAAATCATCTGACAGCGCTAATTTGCAATATTCTCTCAAAAGCCTTGTATTCTCGAAAGACTCTTCATCATAATGATAAGACTTCGTGATAAAACCATTAGCGCCATTCTTATATGCTTCAGATATTATTTCAGTATCATGACTCGTAGACACTATAATTACAGGTATCGAACAATACGCCGGGCTTCTTTTTATAAATCCAAGCACATCCATACCATTAACTACCGGTAGATTAAGGTCTAATACAATCAGTACAATCTGAGAGTGTATCCCTTCGCTATCATCTTCGTCTTTTTGATCTAAGCCCCTCCCAAATGATAAGGGTGGATACTTCTCAGGTGAAACTGTCTTTTGAATGTAATCAATGGCCTCTTGTCCATTACTCTTTAAAACCAACTGATTTTTACTGATACCATCCTGCAAAAGATCGTCAATAATCAACAATGCGTGATCCGGATCGCCTTCAACAATTAAGATGTTTTTTTCCTTTCTGTATATACCCTTCATATGCCATTTTCCCGGTACCGTCTACTATCAACCTTAAACAATCTCTCTTTTCACTATTTATGTGATATTCATAAGAGTAGCGAATGAAATGCCAGTTTTAACAGCAATCGTAACAGTTGATAAAATAAAGACTTAAAAATTGGCCACTACAGATACTATGGAATATTTCCATGGAATATTTCCATAGTATGATCAAGGTTACAATATGATGAAACGCCAACTTGATTATGAGTTTTTGTGGATTGCAGACTGCGGATTGCGGAATAAAAGACAGGAAAAAAGAAGTTCTCACCCCAATACACTCGTTCCTCCTTACGGGGCAGGCGCAAAGCTCCCCGGGCAAAAGGCGCCGAGGACAAGCGCAAGATCGCCATGATAACAAGATTTAAAAAAGCAGATTAAAGATATTGCAGGTTCAATCATGCTAATTGAACCTAAACGTTTCGGTTCAAGCTACAAGCATGAACCAGCCAAGTAACGAAGCCAGCGTGTTCGCTCTCGCTACGGTCTGCCTGTTCGCTTACAGGGAACTTGAACGTACTCATCGCTGATTACGCCCTCCCACGAAACTCACCGTTTCTTTGGCTACCGTCCGAACGGTCAATTGACGGGTTGGAATTTCACCAACTGATATATGTACGCCTCATGGCGTACCCGAGGTCGCAGAGCTTATTTAGGAAACTTACTGTAATTTGTTGACTACCCGGAAAATTCCATCTCGTAACCCACTGAAAGCGGCCTTTTTTCTGAGCTTGTCTTAGAAAAATTTAGACACTTATCTAAACTTTTATGCCGTATTCCTTGATTTTATAGAGTATAGTTTTATAGTCTATCTTTAACATTCGTGCTGCTTTACTTTTATTACCGTCTGTTTGCTTTAAAGCATTCATTATAACGTGCTCCTCAACGTTGCTTACAACGTCCCTTAACGAGAACTCATTGTGATTGTCCGTTTCCAACTTAATTGATTTGCCTGTAACATAATCGAATAATTGATTATCTGTTTTTGAGCTTTTGCCTGGCAGGTTAACAGACTCTACCACATCATTAGACATAAGTACCGACTTCCTAATCACATTCTTTAACTCCCTTACATTCCCCGGCCAATCGTAATTGAGCAGACATTCAAGTGTAGATTCTGAAAATTCCCGGACATTCTTTTTCAACTCCATATTAGTTTCATCCAAAAAACGTCTGGAAAGATAAATTACATCTTCCTTTCGTTTCCTTAATGGAGGTATCTCAATGGCAAATTCATTCAATCGATGATAGAGGTCTTCTCTAAATTCTCCGGCTTTTACGAGTTCGTCAAGCTTTTTGTTACCTGCGACTATAATACGCACATCAATATTTATATCATCGGTTCCTCCCAGCCTTTTAATGCATTTTTCTTCTATGGCACGTAATAATTTACCCTGCATCTGTAGGGATATATTACCTATTTCATCTAAAAAGAGTGTGCCTTTCGATGCTGATTCAACATAACCTTCCTTTCTCTTTTCAGCCCCCGTAAACGCACCCTTTTCATATCCAAAAAGCTCACTTTCAAGTAAAGTCTCTGGTATTGCTCCACAATCAATAGTAACAATTTTACTCCTTCCCCGTGTGCTTTGATTATGTATCGCCCTGGCTATCAGTTCCTTGCCGGAACCGGTTTCACCGTATAAGATAACGGTAAAATCAGTTGGAGCCACATGATTTACCTGATTAAAAACTCTTTTTATTTCATCACTGGAACCCATTAGTTCTGTCAGGCTCGCTCTTTTATTTGAATCAACTCTAAGTTTTTTTATTTCGCATTTCAACCAAAGCTCATTTAAGGCATGCCTGAGTATTATGACTATGTTATCTTTGTCGAATGGTTTTGTTACATAATCATAGGCGCCCAGCTTCACTGCCCTGACGGCTGAATCTATTTCTCCATAAGCTGTGATAAAAATGACCGGTAAAAGCGGATTTATACTCTTCATCTTCTTCATGGCTTCTATACCGTCCATTACAGGCATCCTTATATCCATAATAACTGCTTCAGGCAATTGCTTCTGCACAATTTCCACAGCTGCCTGGCCATTGTGAGCCGTCAACACTTTGTAACCTTCCTCCTTCAGGATTCCTGAAAGAGCGCTCACTATGTCTTTAGCATCATCAACCACAAGAATCTTTACATTATTATTCATTTGAAAAAACCTTTTTTTCTGTTCCTGCAACAATTCTCTGTATATTTGATGTGTGCCTTGCAATTATGAGAATAGCAACCGCGACAGACATTGCCATAAGGTAAATATTACCTCCAAATGGAGAATCTACAACTATCACAATGACCCCAACAAGGGACAGAGAACCAATCATTGAGCCTAGAGAAACGTAACGTGTCACTATTACGGTTAGAAGCCAGACACCAAATACTATACCTATAGATATTGGCACTAACCATATAAACACTCCAAAGCTTGTGGCAACAGCCTTGCCGCCCTTAAAATTCAAGAAAACGGGAAAGGCGTGACCTAGTACCGTACAGAAACCGCAGAGTATTACCAGCAGGTTGTCAGTCGTTGTCGGGATATTTACCGCACTGCTGACAGCCGCAGGCACGAAGAACACGACTACAAATCCCTTAAGCATGTCCAGGATAAATATTATTAATCCATACTTTTTCCCAAGTACTCTACCTACATTTGTAGCGCCTATATTGCCACTACCATGCGTGCGGATATCTATTCCCTTTGCAACGGCTATCAAATAACCAAAAGGAATACCTCCGATCATGTATGAAATAATAATTCCAACTATGTATGATATAATCACAAACATGCCTATCGCTTCTATCTTCTACCCACCTCCCACATTCCACCACAACCTATGAAGGCTATGAGATGTCTTATAAGACTGAAGGTAATATCTTAGTGATTTCTCGGATTTATTATCTGTCATTACATATTCTTTCAAAAACCTTAATTTGTCAGTTTTAGATATAGGAAACGGAAATCTTTGGTCAAACACATCTTTATTGTTTCTTATCATTTTTTCAACCGATCTGTCAAGACGCATTATGTTCCTCATCCTTTTATTGAGGCTGATCTTTTCATACTGATGGGATTTATCTAAATCTATTATATATACATTAACTTTCCCGCCAGCAGCAAATTGAACGAGAATGTTTTTCAGGTGTAGATCAGCGTGATAAATACCGGCATCGTGCATCTCTTTTACTGCTTTTGCCGTCTTAGCAATGATTTGTCTCTTTCGTACAATTAACTTATTCTCTTCAGGAATTAACAGTAACTCCATTAAATCTATGGCGCCTGTTATCTCCTTTGAGACCAACCGGCATTTATAAACAGGCCCCAGAATTCTATTCTTAACAATTGCAATTACCTCTGAAGTCTTAATACCGCTCTTGCCGGCAGCCTCGGATATTGACAACTCCCTTAAAGGACGCAGGCTGTCCCAGAAAATGTCCCTTAATATCTTTCTAAACAACCCGCCATGCCAGTAATCTCTAACTACAAAACCTTCATTATCAAGACTCTCCAATATGAGAGTTTTGCAGGGTGTTCTTCCGTGGTAAGAAACCTTTAATTTGTCACTATCCTTGTGCAGGTTAAATAGCATATCAATATCTTTTGCTGACAACCTCTGTTCATACTCCTTCTTAATAAATAAGGTTATTTTCCCTTTAGTCAAAGTTGAAAAATAAGCAGACAGATCCACTTTCTTCATTGTTGAAGAATTATACTAAAGTGTGATTGCTATGTCAAAAAAGTTCGCTGCAATTCACCGCAAAGCCTGAAAGGGCGCAACGAAAAGCAGAAAGATAAACAAAGGCTTATACTGAATTAATTTCAGTAAACATTTCCATTCGTAACTGAAAATCTGTAAAATAACAACCATGAGTATGTTAATAGCTAAAAAACCGGAAAAGATTTTGATTATCCGTCTCAGCGCTATAGGAGATGTAGTCCATGTACTCCCCGCACTCAGGATATTGCGCTCTCATTTCCCGGAGTCAAAAATATCATGGTTGATAGAGGACAAGGCAAGTGACATCCTGACAGGTCACCCTGACATCGATGACGTTATAATATTTCCAAGAAGGAAGTGGCAAAGGACAATACTTAAGATTAATAAAACCATTAAGACATTGTCTGAAATTCTTTCCTTTTACAAGAGACTTCGAGGTGAGCATTTTGACCTGATCATTGACTTTCAGGGTAATCTCAAGAGCGGGATAATGAACCTGATAACGGGATCAGAAAAAAAGGCCGGCTTTGGAAAAGGTTACTGCAAGGAATTAAATTATTTAACTACTCAGTATCAGGCGTTTCCGCCTGAAAAGAAGATGCACAGGATAGATAAAAATCTATTTCTACTGAAAGAACTTGGCATTGAAAACGGATTTCAAAAGCCAAAACTTCCTGTCTTCAATCCGGACAAGAAATACATCTCTAAATTTATTACTGCAGGCATTAATCCCTCTCTCCCTATAATTATTATTCATCCCGGCACAAGCAAGTTCGGGTCATACAAACAATGGCCTTCTTTAAACTATGCCTTACTTGCCGATATGATACTGGATACCTATGAGGCTAACGTGGTCTTTACATGGGGACCGTATGAATTCGGAGTAGTCAAAGAGATAGTAAAGAAAATGAAACATGAGGCAATTCCTGCATGCGAAACCAGGTCCATCAAACAACTCATAGAACTTATAAAACGCGCCAGTCTCTTTATTGGCGGAGATACCGGCCCTCTTCATATTGCCTCCATCCTGGACATACCAGTTGTAGGAATTTACGGGCCGAAGGACCCTGAAATCTATGGCCCGTACAACGGCAAGGCAATAGTAATAAAAAAGGATGTGCCATGCAGTCCGTGCAGGAAAAGAACATGCGGCGATCCAATATGCATGTCATCAATCCTGCCATACGATGTTTTCATTGGAGTGAAAAAACTGTTTACCACGGATAGACACTGAAACAAAAAGCAGTGTGTTGTTCATTTTTAGTTATTCGTAAAATTCCCTTATCTCATCCTTTCTCATTCCCAGTCTCTAATAAACCCCCTTCTACGATTCACCGCTTCTTAAATGGCCCCATACTTTCTTCTTAACATGATGCCCCACAAATTACCCTAAACGGGAAATATTTGCCTGTTTTATACTCTCAATTCAGTTTCTTTCAAGTAATAAGTGAGGAATATTATTTTCTGTATCATGTTGAACAATTTACACTTGAGCCTTTTCTGAATGAAAACCTTTATCACAAGAAGTAAATGGCATGTAAGATGCATAATTAAAGAATGTTTGCGATAAGCCGATAATATTAATAGTGCTTACATAGGAATATAAACCGGAATTAAAGTAAACATTTTAAGAGGTTAATAGCTTATGAAAAAGAGTTTACTGATTTTGACATGCTGTATCCTTCTTTCGGCATTGAGTACGCGTGCTTCTGGCCAGAAATCAGTTGAGACCCAGGATTCAGTTGAAACCCAAATCCAGACTCTTTCTTCGGAATTCCTCAAGTATATGTCCAGTTCCAAATATTCTGATGCTGCCGGTTTATTTCACTGCCCTCTAGAATATACTGCTGTAAAAAGATCTGGCCAGATTCTTGGTGTAAGTAAATTGCTCAAGGTCTTAGCTGATGAATTTGGCATACCATCAAACTACAAAATCAATGAGACTCCCGCTCCTTATTACAATGTCACAGTGTGTGGAGGTGATACGCAGTATTGGGAAAAGTATCCATCGTATGTGCAAGTTCCTTTAGAGGTGATTTTCAGAAAAGAGAGAGATGGGTATATAGTTATTCTGTTTTCTAATATTTCGAATAAATGGGAAATAAGAGCTGTCGCTTATGGGCTTCCTGCTCAAAGACCGGGAGCAAAAGAGCGTATTGTGGAAGTCATGACGAAGATGTTGATAACGTTACAGCCAGAACCCCAAAAACCACAGATGAAGGAAAAGTATCCAATAGTCCTGGCATCAAATAAATCATCACATAAATTAATTAAATAAATCGTGTTTTGTACCCGACCGATCCATAATCACTAATTCATTCCTGCCCACCAGGCGTTTCATCTTGAGGGTTACCAATCCTGAAATCACAAAAACAATACCGCGTAGCGTGCGTGGTTAAACCGTTCAAGTTAAGCCTTCGGCGACTCTGTAGGAGGCAATTCACGAATTGCCCCTAC
This sequence comes from Candidatus Scalindua sp., assembly GCA_046757745.1. Lineage (GTDB taxonomy): Bacteria > Planctomycetota > Brocadiia > Brocadiales > Scalinduaceae > Scalindua. Next base: position 4,323 of record JBHHYW010000027.1, on the reverse strand, counting down.
ACATTGAAATTTCTATACATCAAGAATGTCGAGCCCTTTTGGCGAAATCCGCCAAAGCATATTTCACTTACTATGTATACGATCTGGCTGCACATTCCCCCTCCAATAATTCAATGCCTTTATACCGACACAACTCTCTTAATATTTCTCCTACTCGTTTACGGCTCTTAGCAAAAAACACTTTATGTCTGTATTTGGGTATAAGTACCATGTGATACTTGCAATCCCATTTCGTATGTGCTAAACTTTTCCGATCTCTCATGTATAAGCCTCCTCGAAGTTTTCCCTTTTGGAGGCTTTATGGAGGCATTATACATCTTATTATCTTGCTTTACACGGCATAGCCTTATTTAGTCACACCAGCTAGATGGTGGTTTACTGTACAGATGAAAATGACTTATGTTTATCATTTAACCTAACCCGTAATTCGCTCTAAATGAAAGATCGATCAAAACTCATTACCGAACAAAGAAATCCAGACACACTTGATATTGACTGCAAGTCTACTTCAGAGATAGTAGACATTATCAATACCGAGGATTCAAACGTAATCGATGCCATTAATAAGGAACGCCAGAATATCACAAAGGCCGTAGACTTAATTGTTGCATCATTCCGGAGAGGAGGGCGACTGTTTTATGTAGGAGCCGGTACAAGCGGAAGGTTGGGGGTACTCGATTCCTCTGAATGCCCCCCTACTTTCGGCACTGACCCTGAATTGGTTAGTGGTATAATTGCCGGGGGAAATGATGCGCTTACAAGATCAATTGAAGGGGCAGAGGACAGACATGAGGATGGTGAACAGGCTGTCAAGGAACATGGCATAAAACCTGAAGATACCGTAGTCGGTATTGCCACAGGCGGCACTACACCATTCGTTCACGGCGCTTTAGTCCAGGCAAACAGTATTGGCGCCACTACCATATTCCTGTGTTGTAATCCTGACACAGACCCCGCTGAGGAGGTTGATGTCATCATCAGGCCAATAACCGGGCCGGAGGTAATAACGGGTTCTACACGCATGAAGGCGGGCACTGCAACCAAGCTCATACTGAATACGCTTACAACTGCATCAATGATAAAGATGGGGAAAGTGTATGAGAACCTCATGATTGACCTTCAGGTAAAGAACGTAAAGCTCAAAGACCGTGCAGAGAGGATCATAATGACTCTTACAGCCCTTGACAGAGACTCTGCCGGCAAACTTTTGACAAAAGCAAACGGCAACGTGAAAACAGCTATCGTTATGCATAAACTACAAACCGGATATGAAGAAGCCAGTGAGAAACTTGCGAAACATAACGGTTTTGTGAGAAAGGTGCTAAAAGGTTAAGAATGCGTAATTTTAAAAGTATATTAATAACAGGCATAATTCTGGTCTCCGCAATTGCTGGAATCACTATTTTCTTTATGAATAGTAGAGGTAGTGATTCCGGGAAGAATAAAGTGAAATTTAAAGAAGTGATTGTTGAGAGGGGCACATTCCAGATTATTGTTATGGCAAACGGCATTGTAAAGTCTATAGACCGAATTGAAATCAAATCAAAAGCAAGTGGAGAAATAGTAGAATTACCTGTGGAAGAAGGTGACTTTATTAGCCAGGGAGATCTAATCGCACGACTGGACCAGAAAGATGAGCGTACTGAAGTAGCCCAGGCACAGGCAGATTTTGATATAGCAAAGGCAGAACTCAAACAAGCTCAGAGTACGTTTGATCGCCGTAATCAGTTGTTCCAGGACAAACTCATTTCAGAGGAAGAGCAAGATCAAACCGCACTTAATTTAGCAGTGGCAAAAGGAAAGGTTGTGCGAGCGTCTACTACCCTGGAACGCGCACAAGAGAGGCTAAGTGAAGCGGTCGTTCGCGCTCCAATCGACGGGATAATCCTGCAGAAATACGTTGAAAAAGGACAGATTATTGCTTCTGGCATGAGCAACTTTAGCGGCGGAACTCCCATTGTTGATATAGCGAACATGAGCTCCGTATACATAGAAACCGGAATTGATGAAATTGATATTGGTAAAGTTCAAATTGGACAATTTGCTACGGTGATCGCAGACGCTTATCCAGAACTCGAATTTAACGGAAAAATTGTGCGCATCGCTCCGGAAGCCAGGATTGAACAGAATGTGACCCTTTTCGACCTGATAGTGGAAGTGAAGAATAATGATGGCAAACTAAAGTCTGGTATGAATACCAGAGTAGAAATCGAAATCGTTAAGAAAGAAAATGTACTTTTAGCTCCTGCCATTACCATGCAAATTCCTGATGTTAAAGATTTAAAAGGCCACCGGAAAAGAGAGGCTAACATACGAAAGGTTCTATTAAAACAGGGAGATGGGTTTATACCGCAGATAGTAGAAATAGGACTTCACAATTTTAAGCAAGTGATCATCTTGGCTGGTGTTGAGGAAGGCAGTGTTCTGGGCGTACCAATGACATCACGATTGAAGGCTGAAAATGAACGACTTGAGGAGCGTATAAAACGTATAAGAAGCAGCCGCAGTTTTGGATCTAAAAAACGCTCATCCTCATCGAAATAGAGAAATAGTCCTTAATGGTATAATAAATACAGCGCAATACATCTAAGATTAAAATATATTTCCATACATAAATCTCGTTCTTATACTAAATGCAGTTAATTGTTTTTACACACCATCTGACTTTGAGTCAAATATACTCACTTAATCTGGATTAATCATGGCCATTCTTGAGAATATTCTAATAGCACTGCAAAGCCTAAAGATGAATCCGCTGCGATCGGTATTAACACTTACCGGCATTGCAGTGGGAATTGGCGCGGTACTCTATGTCGTTATTCTTGGAAGAATTACTCAACAAAGGATCAATGAACGTTTAGAATCATTAGGATCAAACGTCTTGTTAATACACCCCGCCTATTCCCACATGAGGGGAGTTCGCACCTCTGCAAATGTTATCAATCTAAAATGGGATGATGCAAACGAAATTCAAACGACCTCGAATGTTATTACTTCTACCGTACCAACATATACAGGACAGGGAGTTGCTGAATTCCAAGACCAAAATTGGAGCACCAGCGTAACAGGGACTACACCGGAATACGAGACAGTAAATAACGATCATCCCATTGAAGGGAGGTTTTTTTCTAAAGACGAACTGAGTAGAAAGGCGCGCGTATGTCTGTTGGGCGCCACGGTACACGATAAACTGTTTGGAAATCTTTCTCCAATAGGTGAATCAATCTTAATCAACTCAAAGAGATTCACAGTAATAGGATTGCTGGGTTCGAAAGGGGAAAGTTGGCATAATCCTGATAACCAGGTCTTTATTCCCCTTACAACTGCACAGGAGCGCCTTTACGGAGTAGACTACCTTTCCAGTATCCTTGCACAAATGCGCTCTGCTGACGATTACGACGAATCACTCTTTGACATTGAAACGATCCTGAGACGGAACCACCGCTTACGTCCTGATGAGGACAATGATTTCCGTGTTCGAAGACAGGATTTATATCTTTCAACAGTTCGGGAAACCAACCAGGCAATAGCCAATTTTATCATTATTATTGCACTCGTATCTCTTATAGTCGGCGGCATAGGAGTTGCTAACGTGATGCTGGTAACTGTTACAGAGCGCACTCACGAGATTGGGATCAGGAGAGCAATTGGGGCAAAAAAGTTTCATATCCTTGCTCAATTCCTTGTTGAAGCAGTGATTCTTGGAATTATTGGTGGTATATTGGGTATAGCCGGATGCATGGGTTTTAATTATTTTTTTACAGGTAACGGCTTGAACATTCCGTTAAACTGGGTCGGTTATAGTTTTGTCATTTGTTCTGGAATCGGTAGTATCGCAGGTCTGTATCCTGCACTCCAAGCTGCCAATAAGAATGTTATCGATGCCCTCAGATATGAGTAGGACAACAGAATCTTTTAATATTAGAAAAATAACCGCTTAATAACCTGAAATCTAAAAGCAATGCTTATAGAAATGAAAAATATATTCAAAACGTATGAATTGGGAGAGGTAAAAGTACCTGCACTGCACGCTGTAAGCTTGAAGATTGAAGAGAATGAATATGTGGCGATCATGGGGCCGTCCGGTTCAGGCAAGTCCAGTCTAATGAACATTATGGGATGTCTGGATACACCTACTACGGGCACATATTATCTTGGCAAGAAAGATGTTGGCAGTTTGAATGACAACCAATTATCTGATATCAGGAATACAAAAATCGGGTTTGTTTTTCAGACATTTAACTTGCTGGCTCGCTCATCTGCACTGCATAATGTCGAACTGCCATTGATCTATTCCGGCATGCCATCCTTCAAAAGAAAACA
>JBHHYW010000026.1:0-13837 GCA_046757745.1 Candidatus Scalindua sp. | reverse complement strand
TGGGTGGAACCGGCCTGGGACTATCAATCGTAAAACATATCGTACTCCTGCATAAAGGAGAGATAGATGTTAAGAACATCCCCGGAACAGGCACAAACTTTATTGTAACCCTGCCTATTAAACCCCTCATAAACCCTGCATCAACTTAGACTTATTCGTTAACCAATAATCAATATTTTCTTTATACTCAGCTAACAAACAAATCATATTATGTACACATCAGTATAGAGATTATTTCTTTTGCCAGAATTACCTGATCTTTCTATGGACACAAAATTAACCAATAATTAACAGAATCTTTATATAGCATTAACAGTTAATATGTTTAATATTTTAGAAAATTTATTTCTTAAAGTAAAAAACGCGAATCGAACATTTATAATACTATTACTGTCATGCTGAATCCCTGACTGCCGTCAGGCAGGCTGTGCTGAACTCGTTTCAGTATTATTTCAGAATCCCTTATGGAGTGCATCATCCCTGCCCGAAAGACCTGGCAGGCGGGCGTGATGATGCGTTTTAAAGCAGTGACACGGCCACTGCTCTCCAAAAGATAATTGTATTTTACCTTAACGCAACCAATCATACCAATGAGTGAAAAGAAGATTAATGTCCTGCTTGTCGAAGATGAAAAGTCTCATGCCGATCTGATCTGCAGATCTTTTGAGTCTGCACCTGGACTAGTGAACGTAGAAGTTGTACACAATCTCAACCAGGCACGCAACAGCATTTCGCAGTCCGCCCCTGATCTGATTATTACCGATTACATTTTACCTGATGGCAAAGGCACAGAACTTATACCCCCCGACAAGGAAAAATCTCCATATCCCGTTATTATCTTGACCAGTCGTGGAGATGAACAGGTAGCAGTCGAAGCAATGAAAGCCGGCGCTTTTGATTATATAGTAAAGTCTGAGGTAACGCTGGATAACATGCCCCATACCTGTGAGAAACTTTTGCTGGAGTGGAATCACACCATCGAACGCAAACAGACAGAAGAGGCCCTTCGGGAAAGCGAAGAAAAATACCGCGCTATGTTTGAAACCTCAAACGTCGGCATGACACTGTGTAAAATGGACGGCTCTCTGCTTGAGTGTAATCAGGCCTATCTCGACATTATCGGATATACAAATGAAGAGGCATTGCAACTCACTTACTGGGATGTCACACCAACTGAGTTTAAAGAGGAAGAAGCCAGACAACTTCGTTCGTTGGAAGAAACAGGTCGATATGGCCCCTATGAGAAGGAATACATACGAAAAGACAGTAAGAGAATACCTGTGCTGCTTAATGGAGCAATAGTTAATGGAGCAGATGGCAACGATTACATCTGGTCAATAGTTCAGGACATTACCGAGCGCAAGCAATCGGAAAGACGTCTTAATGCTCAGCACGAAGTAACAAAAGTATTGGCAGGATCTGCCACGATTAAAGAAGCGTCTCCCAAGATTCTCCAATCCATATGTACGGCACTGGAATGGGATCTTGGCGAAATCTGGGAAATTCACCAACAAAAGAAAGCTTTGTATAACACAGAAATCTGGCATCTACCATCTTTAAATCTTTCTGAATTCAAAGATGCTACTAAACAGACAACCTTCTCTCCACAATCTGGACTTCCGGGCCGGATCTGGGAAAGCGCTGAACCTTTATGGATTGCAGATGTTGTCAATGATACAAATTTTCTCAGAGCATCCGTTGCAGAGAAGGTGGGGTTGCATGGAGCCTTTGGTTTTCCCATTATCATCGGTAGTGAAGTACTTGGAACATTCTGCTTCTTTAGCCGTGAGATAAGAGAGCCCGATAAGAGTTTGCTTGATATGATGACGGCTATCGGCCGTCAGATCGGTCTCTTTATCAAACGTAAACAGGTAGAAGAAGCTCTTTTACAGTCAGAAAAATTACAATCCCTGGGAACAATAACCGCCGGTGTATCACACGATTTTAACAATATACTTACAATCATCTCAGATAATGTGCAGTTGCTGGAGGGACGCCGTAGTGGCGATGAAGAATTAACGAAAATACTTCGTACTATCAAGAAGGCGGGCAATGATGGGGCCCAGATAGTCAGAGGAATGCTTAAATTTACTAAAACCGCTGAGGACACAGCAGGATTTATGCCTTTTGATATAAATGAGTTGATAAATCAGGCAATTGATTTCACAAAGCCCAGATGGCAGAATGCGGCTCAGGCCGGAGGTATAAGTTACCACATCGACACGGAAGGCATGAAGATGGTTCCAACCGTTTTGTGTGATACTACAGAGATGAGAGAGGTGTTTGTAAACATGATAAACAATGCACTTGATGCTATGCCTGATGGTGGATGTATCACCGTGGCAACTCGGTGCGTTCGCCGGCCCGCCGAGGCGGAGAGTGCGGAGTTGAGAGTTGAAGGCAGGGAAGATAATGCTTCCGGACTTCGAACTCAAACCTACGAACTTAAAGGTGATTTCGTAGAAATCAAATTTACAGATAACGGTGCCGGCATGTCAGGGAAAGTGAGAAAGAGAATATTTGACCCGTTCTTTTCAACGAAGGGTGTGGAAGGGACCGGATTGGGCCTGAGTACTACTTATGGCGTAGTAACCGGACATGGCGGTAATATAGAGGTGGAAAGCGAGGAGGGAAAAGGCAGCACATTTATTCTACAACTCCCGCAAGCCGATAAAGCAGACAGTCCGGAAGAATCGTCAGAAAAGAAACAAGAGATGAAGGCTAATAGTCTCCGCATCCTGGTGGTAGAAGACGAAGAACAAATATGCGATATTCTGGTTAAATTTCTCACCGGAGGAGGTCACATGGTCAGGACTGTTGACAATGGTAGAGAGGCTATAATACTATCAAAGATTGTTGATTATGATCTTATATTATGTGACCTGGCCATGCCGGAAGTTAATGGACAAGAAGTAGTGCAAGCATTGAATAAATTAGAGAAAAGGCCGAAGATAGGTTTGATTACCGGTTGGGACGGTGAGATTAAGCCTGTTGGTAGTGAAGACATAAAAGTAGACTTCATTATCAAAAAACCTTTTGGTTTCTCAGAGTTGACAAAACAGATGAATAAATTGTTTGATTAGGAGCATATATAGGGTCACCTCTGTCACTCTTTAAAAACACCTGCCCTTTCTGCGTAAGCAGATTTATCCAGCCAGGCGACTTCATTCAGACGGGAAAAACTAAAGTCCGCATATTCCCAACAATTAACCAAAAATTAACAGTTTCTTTATACTCAGTTAACAATTCATGTGTTTTATAGATAGTAGTAAAGGTATACCTATCAATAATAAATAAAATCTTTTAGTCTATAATTACCAGGAAAAAAATTAAGGAGAAATATTTATGAAGAAAAACCGGATAGCAGAGCTTATGCCTGAAATGTCTTTTCCCAAACACATACAATTCGCATGGCATGGTATTAACGATGAAGAAAATCTGCATCGATTTCTGTCATCTGACATCAACTGGGGTGTATGCGATGTTCGTCTGAACCCAATTAATGAAGAACCGATACTACGTCACGAATCCTTTGAAAAAATCCCTCTTAATGCAAATGAAAACTGGCTTACTCTGGACAGGCTTCTTTCACGTATTGCAAAAACAGACAAATTCGTCAAGATTAACCTGAAAGCAGGTGGAATAATAGTAGAAAAGGTGATGGAATCTATAGATGCTCATGGCATTGATGACTCACGTTTATGGTTTGACAGCAGCGTGGAAATATTACAGGAACTGGGTTTCTGGAAGTTGTCGAGGAAGTATACAAAAGCTATTATTCAGGCTGATGTTGATTTTCTGGCACCCCTTATCTGCAGCGCACCAGATAAAACAAGGGAAACACTTGATATGTTTACAGAGTGGGGCATTAATCGTTTTGCTATCAACAGAAAAACTCAAAATCTGTGTTCATTCTTTGATCAGATGAATGAATGGGGATATAACGTTAATATATCTAATGTTCCTGATCCTGTGTCTTTTTTTCAAACCGTAGTCCTTATGCCACAATCCATTACTTCGGATTTCAATCTACCGGAATGGCATTATTACGGTAAAAGTTCCGGTGAAAATAGATTTCCTTATAAATATACTGAAAACCCTCATTATCAGAACAATGGGACAAAGAAAAATAATAGATTAAGAAGGGTATCTGCGCGTTAACGATTACAATTCAATAATACATGCAACTTTTAATTACTGAAATTACCTCAGTAAACCGATTAGCATGAAAAATGTCGTAATAAAAGGAGAACTGTCAAATGAAAAAGAATATTATGATAGTAGAAGATGAGAACCGTTATCATGACCTGTATACTTTGATGCTGGAGGGTACTGATTACGAAATTATTCGCGCCTATGATGGCGATGATGCATTTCAGAGACTGGACGAAAGACTACCTGATCTTATCATTCTCGATATTATGCTGGATATGGTAACCGGCGATACATTTTTCCTTTATTTAAAGGGCATTCCGAAATTTGCCGATATCCCAATCATAATCCTGTCTAATACTTCCAGGCGTGATTATAAAAATTTAAACAAGGTGGATGCAAATCTAGTTTTTCTGAATAGGAAGATCACAAAAGAAAGGTTGATTAAAGAAATCAAGGCAAAAATCGGATAGAAAAATAAATACATTTGTAGGGGCAATTCATGAATTGCCCCTACAAAGAAATAATAAATTGATTCGTGCATTTTATGTTCTTACATTTAAAACAATTCATATTTGAGGTAATTTAATGAATACAATAGAAACTGAAAATGAGAAGGCAATTATAGACAAACATAATAGAATACTTTCTACAATTAGCCATGATCTTAAGTCACCCATGATCGCCATATTAGGCTTTTCACGAATCTTAATGAGGGAGATAAAAGCAGACAATCCTGATCACAAGTGGCTTAATATGCTCGATATAATTATGGACTCAGGGAAAGGCATGTTAGGGTTGATAGAAGACATTCTCTCTATGGCCAAGATGGAGGCAGGGAAAGAGATCATTGAATTCGAATTAATAGAAGATATTTCAAAGGAACTGCATGAAATAGAGCATACATTTGGATGTGAGGCAAAAGCTAAAGGAATTAATTTATCTGTAGTAATCAAATCACATCTGCCGGTAGTAAGATGGGACATGAAGAGATTGCGTTACCACGCTCTTAACAACCTGGTGTCCAACGCCCTCAAATTTACACCGTCAGGCGGACGTATAGTCATAAGCGCCGAGGCATTTGACAAAACTGTGATGCTCAAGGTTGCAGATACAGGTCCCGGCATACCCGAGGAGGTGCGGGACAAGATTTTCAGGCGTTTTGGCCACACGGAACTATGTTCGGAAAGGACAAAAAAAGGCGATGGGCTTGGTTTATATAATGCACGTCTATTTGTTACGCAGCATGGTGGTAAAATCTGGTTGGACGATTTAGTAAATCAAGGCGCTGTTTTTTTAATAACGCTCCCGGTAGATCCGACACAAGACAAAACATACATTGAGGTCAATAAGAATAAGACAAATAATCGTCATAAACTTCTGTTATAGAAAGAATTATTTTTCTAACAAAATTAGCCAAAAATTAACAATTCCTTTATACTCAGTTAACAAAACAGAATTATTATTTAGTACAATAGTAGAATTTGACAGACAATAGATTAACAATTCGTATCTGTTGTGTAAAATCCAAAAGTGTCATCCTAAATCCTGAAGTGCCCGCTCTGGAATGCTTATTTCAGGATCGCCGGTACAAGTTACTAAAATAAGCTGTCCAGTGGAGCTAATCACGATTCAGCATGACAAGGGAGAGCGATCTCAGATGACAAGAGCGTGTTTCCGTAACAGATACTAATTAAACCGTTGGAGATGATAATGGAATCAACCAGAAATAGTAATAAAATTCCCAACGAGAAAAACATAAAACAAGTCCTATCGATAATAGAAGATTTATTAAGAAATATTAAGTATGGTTACATTCAGATAACAATACAGGATAGCAGAGTTGTTCAAATCGACAAAACAGAGAAATTCCGATTTAGTGGACAAACATCAAAAAAGACAGTTAAAACGGAGAAGTAATACAATAAATCTTTAATAAACACTTCTTCAATCAATAAAAATAGAAAGGAGGCAGTAGTACTTCATTTTTAAATATTACTGATCAATCGGACAACCGATAGCAAATATATATTTTTAGTAAATATACATGCTGACCAGTCAACTGGTAGTAGAAAGTGAAAGAAAAGGAGAACAAACATGAGAATGATTGTAACAGCATGTTGGATGATAATTGCTATTTTGACCATAAGTCTATTTTTTGGGCAAATTAATGCTGTAACTGCTCAGGAAAGTGATGATTTGCAATGGCAATTAAAGAAGATGGAAGAGATGATGCAGAAACAACAGGGAATGATAGACGACCTGAAGACAAAGATAGAAATACAGGAAGAGGTCTCAAAATCGTATGTGGCACCCATAGATGATGAAGTGATCGGAAAGAAAGTTGACGAATATTTCCAAAAAGGAGAAGGCAAGGGAATGTGGGCCAAGCTAATGGAACGTCCTAAGTTAGGCTATAAAAAAGGGTTTTATTTTGAAACGGCTGATAAGGAATTCACCATGAAGATGACCGGAAGGATACAGATGAGATACGGCTATACTGATCGCGACAACGATAATAATGATGGAGAACAGGATGACAGCTCATTCAGACTCCGCCGGGCAAGGTTGAAGTGGGATGGTCACGCGTACAAACATTTTAAGTACAAGATTGAGCTGGCACTCAAGTCTCAAGGCACCAAGTCCCACAGTTTCACAACAAGTGATGGAGCTACAGGAAGTAACAAAGCGAGAGCAGTAGAGTTGATCGATTGGTGGGCATCTTATAACAAAAACCCTGCCTTATCGATACAGTTCGGGCAGTGGAAGGTGCCGTTTAACCGCCAGCGCGTGGTATCTTCTTCCAAACAGCAAATGATTGACCGCTCTCTGGCACAGGATGAGTTTACCATGAATCGGCAGGTCGGCGCTATGGTCCACGGTAAATTATTTGATAAAAAGTTTGAGTACTACGCGGGTATGTTCAACGGCAACAATAGAAACCAGAAAGAAAATAATAACAACGAACATCTATATATTGCAAGGGTATCTTACAATCCTTTTGGGGCTTATGGAAAGGGGATTGGAGAGATGGAGAGCGATTTGGCCTGGTCAGAGAAGCCAAAGGCTCATATATCAGCAGCAATTGCGTATGACGGCGCTGTCAATGAGACGATGAAACTAAGGACACTGGGAACGGTTACTGCGAAAGAGGTAGAAAGAACAAGCGTTGTGGGCGAGTATGGGTTAAAATACAAGGGTTTCTCCACAAACGCAGAGGCTTACTGGAGGAAATTTGATAATATCGAGCAAAAAGGTGTTTTCGGCGCACCGGGCAGAAAAATCATAGACCGAGGCTTTTTTGTGCAAGGCGGGTATTTTCTTATACCAAAGAAATTTGAAGTTGCCGGACGATATTCGCTTATCGACTTTGATGACCGTAGAGACGAAAACGCTTTAAGAGAGGCTTCTGCCGGCCTCAATTGGTTTTTTAAAGGCCACAATAAAAAAGTACAGTTCAATTTTGTGCGTGAGCAGAAAGACTTGCCGGATTCCAATGCTCCCACAGATGATATACAGTACTTTTACCGTATACAGTACCAGATGGCGTTTTAGCGCTGCTATTGTGTAAAGTACACTTGATTGAATCTCAGGTCAGATCGGTTTATAGTTCTGTTAATTAACGATAAAAGTATTATATTCAGGTATAATCCCCACAGGATATGGCTTTAATTAATACAACAACAGATAATCTAACAGAATCAGGAGACAGCCTCCCCTGTCTCCTTCCGGTCTGCCTGATAGATTCTTTCATTAAAACAGTTACTGTAGGGTGGATTAAGCGATAGCGAATCCACCTTTAATTATGATCTGTTACTGGTGGATTCGTCCTCCGTCCTTAATCCACCCTACACTGTGCACGGATACGACACGCATAACGGATACAAATAAGTCGCTCGCCATGGCTGGCTTAATTTAGTGAAGGAGCAAAAATGGTACAATTGGGAAGAAAGCCGATAGATTTTCTCACAATAGTATGTTGTCTCAGCCTGTTAATCTGTGCTTTTCTATGCTCAAATGTCTATAGTTCGCCAAAAAATAAAACAACATATCAAGAGATCAAGAAAGACGGAAGAATATATGTATTCTCCTCACTCTCCCGTAAGCAAGACTTTGAGAAATCAGGTGAGCTGGGAAAGGGTATTATCAAAATAGGTTACGGACCGAATGGTGAAACCGTGGTCTTTGATTCAGATGATGCCGCCTATAATTATGACTCTAAACAGATAAGACAGACACTTGATAATCTCAACATCAATGCTTATAAGGAGTTTGAAAAAGAGGGCAGAATATACGTATTCACCTCTCCGGAACGCAAGGCAGGTTTTGAAAAATCCGGTGAAATGGGAAAGGATTTCATCGCGAAGATAGGATACGGAGCACATGGCAAAACGGTTCTGTTTGATTCGCATGATGCAGTCATGGAATATGACAGGCGACATGAAGGAAAAACAGCAACTGCCGCTGAAACAAACAACTATTACCGTCAAATTGAAATGGATGGAAGGTTGTATGTTTTTACATCATCCGAACGTATGAAAAGTTTTGGACGATCAGGTGAAGTTGGCATAAGCATTATCAAGATAGGATATGGACCGAATGGTGAAACGGTAATCTTTGATTCTGACGAAGCGGTCACAGAATATGAGAAACGGAATATCAGGAAAAAAACAAATTTAATGAGAAGGAGGATTTATAGTTATGATGATACAAAGATTTTTAATTACAATGGCTTTTTCATGGTTGTGTCTAGCAGGCATTTCCACTACCGGACAGGCAAGAGAAGTTGATTCCGGTATTAAACCCTATGCCAAGGTTGGCGGTGTTTCCGGAAACCTGAACAGTATAGGCTCTGATACCATGAATAATATGATGACCTTCTGGGCTGAAGGGTTTAACAGGCTATATCCCAATGTCAAGGTTCAGATAGAAGGCAAAGGCTCTTCAACCGCCCCCCCTGCCATAATCTCAGGTACATCCCAAATTGGTCCGATGAGCAGGGCAATGAAGCCTACAGAAGTTGATGCCTTTGAAAAGAAATATGGTTATAAACCCACGCAAATAAGGACATCTCTTGATGCACTGGCCGTATACGTGAACAAAGACAATCCTATAAAGGGATTAAATTTTGCTCAGATAGATGCTATTTTCTCTAAGACCAGGAAAGGAGGTTATAGGGAAGATATAACAAAGTGGGGAAAACTTGGTTTAACAGGAGAGTGGTTAAAAAAACCCATAAGCCTGTATGGACGTAATTCTGCATCAGGAACGTATGGATATTTCAAGAAAAAGGCCCTTTTCAAAGGTGATTACAAAGATACGGTTAAGGAACAACCCGGTTCTGCTTCCGTTGTGCAGGGACTAACTGAGGACAGATATGGAATAGGATATAGTGGTATCGGGTATAGAACATCAGGAGTACGTGCCGTGCCTCTTATTAAGAAGGGTAACTCATACAAAGAAGCCGTAATAGAAAATGTATTAGATGGTTCATATCCACTGGCAAGGTTTCTTTATGTATATGTAAACAAGAAACCGGGCAAGCCTCTTGATCCGCTGATACAGGAGTTTGTTAAATACATTTTAAGCAGAGAAGGACAGGAAGTTGTTATAAAAGATGGTTATGTTCCTCTGCCTGTCTCCGTAATTGAAGAAGAACTTAAGGAAATTAAGTAATATATGAGAGGCTTGAAGAAAAGAAGGTTAATAGACAGAACCGCCCACTGGGGGATTACCCTTGGTGGTGCGGTTGTTATTTTTGTAATTCTGGCTATGTTTATATTTATCTTTCTTGAGGTTTTTCCTCTCTTAAAAGGTGCCAGAGTATTGAAAGAAAGCACTTGTTCCTTGAGTGGAAAGGCAGTTTCAGTCGGTATAGATGAGTATCAGGAGATTGCCTACGCGGTATATAAAGATGGCAACGTTGACTTCATCTCTCTTTCAGACGGTAAGCTGATAAAAAAACATAGTATTAAAGGAATACGCAGTTCTACCATCACTTCGGTCTGTGAGGATAAAGACCGAATAGTAATGGGAACAATAGACGGCAGAGTCCTAACGGCGAATATTGGTTTCTCTGTATCTTTTGAAGACGAAGAAAGAATTATAACCCCTGGAGTGTCTGACGAAGAAGTTTATATTATTGATGATAAGGGAAAAGGCATAAAATATATCGCATCAAAAAAAGACGAAGGCGTTACAGTTACAGCAGTTTATACATATGACGGCAGACTTATCCTGAAATCCACAGAGACAGAAGAAAAACTCTTTGGAGGAGAAGAGATAGATGAAGTAATAACAGATATTACTGCAATACTGGAACAGACAATATCTGTTAAACCGACAGAACAAAGAAAACAATTACAGATAACATCACTGGCAATTGACTACTTTACAGAAAACCTCTATGTTGGAACTGCACGTGGAGAGGTAATACATATAAACGTGAGAGACAGAGAAAAACCTTCCCTGGAGGAAAGGGTAAAGGTTTCTGATAAATCAGTAACATCACTTGGATTTTTGCTGGGAGATGTTTCTCTTGTAATAGGAGATCGGAAAGGTGATGTAAGCACATGGATGCGCGTAAGAGACGAAACATCTCCATCAGGATGGTCCCTTAAAAAGGTGCATGCCGGCAAGCCACACCAGGCCGGTATAATATCTATCGTTCCTTCAACAAGAAACAAGTGTTTTGTGACCGCCGCAGCTGACGGAACAATCCACCTGAAACACGCTACATCAGAACAGACTCTTTTAAACCTGAAATTAACAACAATACCGACTGCCATAGCTTATTCACCCAAGGCTAATGGTATTCTTGCGGCCGATTCTGCGGGAAGTTTAACGCATTGGAGTATTTCAAATCCTCACCCTGAGACATCCCTTAAAACCCTTTTTGGGAAGGTGTGGTATGAAGGGTATGAAGGGCCTGAATATGTCTGGCAATCAACGGGAGGGTCTGATGATTTTGAGCCGAAATTCAGCCTTGTACCTCTTATCTTTGGTACTATTAAAGGGACTATTTATGCCTTAATAATTGCAATACCCATCGGAATCCTTTCGGCGCTATATACATCTCAATTTCTCCATAATTCTTTAAAGAAAATTATAAAACCATCTATCGAATTTATGGCGGCGCTTCCCAGTGTTATTCTTGGATTTCTTGCCGGCCTGTGGCTTGCTCCTTTAATGGAGAGGATCTTTCCGGCAATTGTAATAATGCCATTTCTTCTCTTAATCTTTATTGCCGGGGGATTTTGTATTTGGAGGTGTATTCCACGTTATATAAGAGGTAAATACAACTATGGAATAGAAGCGCTTTTTCTTATACCTTTTATAATAGTGTCTATTTTATTGTCGATTTATCTTGGTGGATTATTTGAGTCATTTGTTTTTAACGGTGATTACCGGCAATGGTTCCTGGATGTTCTGGGACTGCAGTATGATCAGAGAAATGCGGTTGTTGTAGGATTTGCAATGGGGTTTGCCGTATTACCGATTATCTTTACGATATCCGAAGATGCAATGAGCAATGTCCCTAACAACCTCACCTCAGCCTCTCTGGCGCTTGGCGCCGTTCCATGGCAGACAGCCGTCAGGATTGTTATCCCTATCGCAAGCCCTGCAATTTTCTCTGCTGTTATGCTTGGTTTCGGAAGAGCGGTGGGCGAGACTATGATCGTCCTTATGGCAACCGGCAATACTCCTATCATGGACTGGAATCTTTTTAACGGTTTCAGGGCACTCGCCGCAAATATCGCTGTTGAAATACCGGAAGCGCCTTTTGGAGGGACGCTTTACCGGGTGCTGTTTCTGGCTGCCCTGCTTCTCTTCGTGATAACCTTTATAGTCAATACTGTTGCCGAACTTATTAGGCAGAGGATGAAGAAGAAATACAGTCATTTATAACAAATATGAAGAAAACATTTAAAACCGGAAACCCATACATCTGGCTATCAGGTGGTACTCTAGCCATCAGCCTTTTAATGATCTTTGGATTGGTTGCACTTATTATGTTTAAAGGGCTTGGCATATTCTGGCCACACAAGATTACCATGCTTACGCTGAATAATAACAGTGTAGTGCTTGGAGAGATATCTAAGGTAGAACCAATACCCAACCTTAAAGACTCTTATAGAACAAAATTAAAAATAGGGAATAGAGACATTTATGGTATGGACTTCAGATGGGTGGACAACTCAAGTATCATATCTCAGAATTTCCCCCCCACAGCATTAACCATTGAAAGACGTGAGTGGGGTAACATGTATGGTTTTTTAAAAGGCATGAAACATGACAATTGCATTGTGCCCATGAGCCTGGCTGATCTGAAACCGCTATTAAAGGAGAGTAAGGCCCTCTACAAAAGCATCAGACATAAAGAAAAAAAAGAGATTGGCAAAATAAACTATAAAATGGAAAAGTATCGACTTGCACTGAAGAGGTTGAAACTAGAGTTGCCGTCAGCAAGTACAATGAAGAAAATTACCTCTATAAACACAAAAGTCGAGGAACTTGAAAGCCAGTACACGGTAAAGGTAGATGAACTCACCAGCCTTTACACTTCAGCGAAAGAAAAAGAGGTGGTAATACAACTGGCTGATGGGAGGGAAGAGATACTGCCGATCTTTCAGATTATCCGCATCTATGATCCAAATCAAATGGGTATTTACGCAAAGTCCCGTTTCTATGTCCTTAAGTTCTGGGAGTTTGTATCTGCAGAACCAAGAGAGGCAAATACAGAAGGAGGTATATTCCCAGCGATCTTTGGAACCGTCATAATGGTCCTTATTATGAGCCTTGCAGTTACACCGCTTGGTGTACTGACAGCAGTTTTTCTGAGAGAATATACCAGTGATAATATCTTTTCAAGGATCGTCAGGATATCGGTGAATAATCTGGCAGGGGTTCCCTCAATAGTTTTCGGGGTATTCGGGCTGGGATTTTTTATTTACTTTATCGGTGGAGGCATAGATAAGTTATTCTACAGTGAAGCCTTGCCAACTCCTACTTTCGGAACCGGAGGCATTCTCTGGGCATCGCTTACCCTGGCACTCCTGACAGTACCTGTTGTGGTAGTTGCTACAGAGGAAGGTATATCTTCTGTACCAAAGTCTTTAAAAGAGGCTTCTTATGGACTTGGCGCCACAAAGTTTGAAACACTATGGAGAATAACTCTTCCACAGGCCACACCCGGGATACTCACCGGTATGATACTGGCTATGGCAAGGGCAGCAGGAGAGGTTGCTCCACTTATGATAACTGGTGTTGTAAAGCTTGCACCCTCTCTCCCTCTTGACACTTATTTTCCATTTATCCATCTGGAAAGAAAATTCATGCATCTCGGGTTCCATATATACGACGTGGGATTTCAATCGCCAAACGTAGAGGCTGCATTACCAATGGTTTATACCACAACACTCATATTACTCTTAACAGTGCTTGTGTTGAATCTGGTTGCAATAATCGTGAGAAACAAACTGAGAAAGAAATATGTAACATCTGCACTGTAGACACTAAATTGTAAAATGAGTAAAAACCATCCTTCGTCTCCGCTCAGGATGACACTATACCGACGTATAGTATAACGTCACACTGAGCGGAGTCGAAGTGTCAGTAAGATTTAATTTTTTAAGGGTCTAGACTAGAACAGCACACTCAAATATGCTATAAGTCTAGTCATGAC
>JBHHYW010000025.1:0-13894 GCA_046757745.1 Candidatus Scalindua sp. | reverse complement strand
CAAGGTCCACACAAGATCAGCGATGGCGCCAGAGGATCATGCATAAATTTAAATACTACGTAGAGAAATTTGACAACATTCTCTGTGTCGGCTGTGGAAGGTGTTCGAGAGTCTGCCCTGCAGATATGAATATTTCTGAAATGCTCGAAATAATTTCAACCGATAAAGGCCAGCCAGAGCCGGTAAGTAAGGAATAAATATGGATAATATATATACACCATATCTTATGAATATCAGTGATATAACAGATGAGGCTCCGGGTGTGAGAACATTCAGGCTTAACTTCCAGAATGAAGACGAAGGTAAGAATTTTCAATTCCAGGCAGGACAGTTTGCGCTTTATTCTGTTTTTGGTTATGGTGAATCTACCTTTTGTATCGCTTCATCACCTACAAGGAAAGATTACATCGAATGTACCTTCAGACAGGCTGGAAGGGTAACCAATGCGCTGAGAGAACTCAACATTGGCGATACTATTGGATTCAGGGGTCCTTATGGAAATGTATTTCCCATAGAAGAGTGGGAAGGCAAGAATCTTGTGTTTATTGCAGGCGGTATCGCACTGCCTCCATTAAGGAGTGTTATCTGGAACTGTTTAGACCTGCGAGACAAGTACAAAAATGTAACCATCGTTTACGGAGCCAAAACCGTTGCAGACCTGGTATATAAGGATGAACTTAAAGAATGGAATGCAAGAGATGACGTTAACCTGGTAACTACCGTTGACCCAGGTGGAGAAACACCGGATTGGACAGGCAAGGTGGGCTTTGTACCGACTGTTGTAGAAGAAACAGCGCCCGACAGCAATGATACAATCGCTATAGTATGCGGACCGCCCATAATGATTAAGTTCACACTGCCTGTACTTGAGAAACTAGGCTTCAAGCAAGAGAAAGTATACACTACTCTTGAGAATAGAATGAAATGCGGACTGGGAAAATGCGGTAGATGTAATATTGGCTGCACTTATGTTTGTAAAGAAGGCCCTGTCTTTACGGCTGAAGAAATAAGCAAGCTGCCCGATGAATTCTGAAGAAGCAACAATAACATCCGTCACAGGAAAGCAGAATGCAGGCAAGACAACACTCATACCAAGATTAAAAGAACGCGGTCACAGAGTAGGAACCCTCAAATACAACATCAAAGAGTTTAAGATCGATCACGTAATTAGTTGTCCCTGAAAAAGAGACTTTTTCAGGGACAACTAATTACAGTCAATTTTATTCTTAATATTTTCTCTATTTTTTAAATTAGGTTGACCCTGGATCTGTAAAGTCTAATTTTGCTTTTGCGTCTTTATTAAAACTTTCATGGCATGTGTCACACGACTTTACCAGATTATTAAATTCCAGATTCGCATTTTCAGTATCTTGTTCTTTACTGCACAATATTAATTTATTAATAGCACTGTTAAATTTGTTGCTTAATATCGTAAACTCATATGAAACATCATTATTCTCAATCATATATAGTTCCACACAATTAAAGCCGATTCCTTCTTTGAGTTCTGCTGCCCACATATCCATTTGAACCCAGTCATTGTTTTCCACTGTCCTTGCCAGCCTCCTCATCATTATAGACGCCTTCTTCATGGCCCCTGCCAAACCTCCCTGCCTGGGCGTATTTACCTGTGCATCTTCAACCCTTTCAATCTTTACATCCTCAGGCTTCTTACAGGAAGCAGTGACTATGGATACCCCGATGATAACGGCCGAAATTATGAGTGAATGTTTCATTTTTTGAATCAATACAATCAACAGAAACCTCCTTCTTTTTCTAACTACTTGAGTTTCTCTGCCTGCCGGTAAATAAGTATGATAAGGATAAAGGGTAGCGTGAGGGGTGTTGCAAATAAAATCAGACATGAAGCAGCCAGTACTATTGTTTGTTAATGATCTTTTGTTGAAGGCTTTTCTTTGATCGCTTCATGATCATATCGCTCTCTATCAGGCAGTCTATATTCACCACATAAGATTTTGAATTAAGCTTTATTTTATGGTCTATTGCTTATGCTACATTAAACAACGTCCTTGAATTGTTTGGACTACCAGAAAGCTTTATGAATCCATTCCCTAGAGCCCGCCAGAAATATAGTTTTCGAGTTGATGAATAGTAAAGTCTTTTTCGGCTATGGAGTTTTTTAACACATCTCCAATGCTTACAATACCAATCAGTTTCTCCTCTTCTATCACAGGTAAATGGCGAGTACGCTTCTCTGTCATCAACACCATACAATCATCTATAGTTTGTTCTGGACGTACATAACACACTTTAGTTGACATTAGTTCCTTTACTGTCAGATCCATTGATAGCTTTTTATCGACTACGGCATTTCGAACAAAATCGCGTTCTGTGAAAATCCCAACAACTTTTTCTTCTTTGACGACAACAAGGGCTCCGATATTTTTGTCGGCCATAACCTTTAATGCTTTAAATAAAGTATCATCTGGCGTAACTGTCAAGACTTTGCCCTGCTTATCTTTCAGAAGTTGATTTACACTAATCATAATATTTGTTTACCTCCTTTCTCCATATAATTAATATAGCAAGCGAAATTGAGCGATTTGTGTAGTCGCATCTTTTAGGTTGCGTGACTTATGAGAAATTCACATACACCCATCGGATGATGATAAACGCAGGCTGAAGCTTTCGGCTACTATGGCCTAACTAATGCCTCTTTGAAAATATGTAATTTTAAATATTGCTATAAAATTACGTGAGCAGATATTACGCCAACTAGACAACGATCTTTACTATCGTTGATTTTTGCCAGTCTCCTCCATCTCCTCCATCGCTTCTATTGCTTCCCGCCGGACGCCGCTGTCAACATCCTCCAGTGTATCAATTAAGGGCCCAATTGCACGGGCATCTTTTATCTCCCCCAACGCCTCTGCTGCACTCCACCGGACAGTACTGTTGTTATCCTTCAGTGTCGCAATCAAAGGTTCAACTGCGCGGGCATCCTTTATCTCTCCCAGTGCCCCTGCTGCATCCCGCCGGACGCCGCTGTCCTCATCCCTTAATGCTGCAATCAAGGGTTCAACTGCGCGAGTATCATTTATCTTTCCCAGCGCCCTTGCTGCAGCGTCCCGAACGCCGCATTCAACATTCTTCAATGTAGTAATCAAGGGTTCAACTGCGCGGGCATCCTTTATCTTTCCCAGCGCTGCTGCAGCATACTGCCGGACTCTACTGTCATTATTCTTCAGCGCTGCAATCAAGGGATCGACTGCAGGTGTGCCTATTTCTCCAAGTGCCACTGCTGCGCTCCACCGGACACTTTTGTTATTATCCTTCAGTGCTGCAATCAAGGGTTTAACTGCGCGGGCATCCTTTATCTCCCCCAGCGCTGCAGCAGCACTAGATCGGACACTTCTGTTATTATCCTCCAATGCGGCAATCAGAGGTTCAACGGTACGGGCATCCTTTATCTCCCCCATCTGCTCTGCCGCCATCTGCCGGACACTTCTATCATTATCCTTAAGCCATTGAATTAACGTGACCACTTTGTCTTCTTCACCTTCATCCGTTTTGCCACATCCAACGAACGATATACAAGAAAGAATGAGCACTGCGATCATCGCTGCCTTAATCTTAGCCTTCATTTCTTTTTTCTGTTTTCCTTAATTTATTATAAGCTTTTTTGATTGCATTAAATTTTGATTCTTTTGATCATATCTGTTTCTGGTATCGCATAAGACCTTATCGCATTTACAGGTTTTAAAACGTTATCTAATTCATTGTCGTCAAACATCTTAAATATAATAATAAGCGTTGCAAATGTCAAGCAGTATCAATATTGTAATCAATACAATATCTTCTAATAAATATTGACCTTTTTCTTTTTAATTGCGTCATGTTATATATTGATGTATATTTGCTAATAACAAATGGAATAAATTTTGCTTCCTTACAGTTAAAGGATGACTTCTGTCTATTGGAGAAACTTATATGAACAAATTATTTTTTGTGTGCGTATTTGCCTTAACATTCTTATTCCCATGTATTGATGGTTTTTCTGATATTTTAAAGGATTTGAAAAGCTTTGAGGAATCTTTAGGTGATTGGGTGAAACAAACTGATGAATTGAGTCAAAGGCTTTCAGAACTGGAGCGTGAGCGTAATGCCAGAGAAAAGCAAATCGCAGATTACAACCAGAGCATGGCTAACATTGAAAACCTGATAACCGGTCTTGACGCCAAGGTTGAAAAGGTTGCGAAAATGAGTTCTCTGAAAGGTGTAAAAGATATCGTAAAATCATTCGAAGGGACATTGAATGTATTTAAGAAAAGGTTTTCTAAATTAGCAAAACGGTTGGAAGACCAGGAAGTTAAGACAGCGGTGCTTGAAAGGATATATCAAACTGCACAAAAGCCTGTAGAGACCTTGATTAGTTCTATAGATGAGCAGAAGAGTGTTATCAACAAGCTGGCAGAACGGCTGGATAAACAGGGGAAATTAATTGTCTCTATGGAAGATAGTTTAAAGAAACAAACGTCTCCTGCCGAATCTTTTACAAAGGGTATCGAAGAATTAAATGCCAGATTAAGTAAATTGGAATCAGGCGTTATAGTACAAAGAAAAGGGCTAAAAACAGAGGCGGAGAAACATGTTGCGGCTTCGGGAGATCACCGTGAAGAAACTAAGACAGAAGAACATGGTACAGCGTCAGGTGTTCACCATGAGAAAACTGAAGTAGCCACGCATGCCGCAGCTCCAGACGTTCACCATAAGAAGGCCGAGTCAGAGAAACATGCTGTAGCTTCAAAGGCTCGTCGCAAAAAGCCAAAAACGCCAGCCCAAAAAACTCCTGAAGAGAAGGGCCTTATAGATGTAGGCGAAGGGTTTTTTGTTAAGAACATAAAATTCAAACCATTTGGTTCGTCTTCCAAGATAAGCGGAGAAATAGTGAATAAATCTAAGAGGGGTTACGGTATGATAGATTTTAAGATTCAAGCCTATAATAAAGACAATGTTCCTTTAGGCGGTCTTGGGTTTTCCATTTATGGTTTTAAAAAAGGTAAGGTTGGTACATTTGAAGAAATAATAGCTGGTGTTGAGACCAAAAAAATTACAAAGTATTCAATTTATCCGGCCCAAATGTCATTAGTCTCTGATACAGGAGAAAAAACAATCAAAATAATCGAGAAAAAATTGTCGACTGCGAAGGCAGAAACAGCAAAGTTAGCTGCAAAAGAGATAGCGCCAGAAAATTTAGAAGAGTTGTTGTTTGATGAGGGGAAAAAGGGGATACCAAAGGAATTGGAGGGTTTTAAAGATGTAGGTAATGGATTTTATGCTGGTAATGTCTCTTTTGGCAGCTTCGGGTCTTCCTCATCCGTAAAAGGGGATATCAAAAATAATTCGAAAGATGACTTTTTCAATGTATCTTTCATTATGAAAATATATAGTAAAGCTTATGGAATGATCACAAGTTTTGACTTCTCGGTAAGGCATTTTAAGAGTGGAGAGACAAAGTCTTTTGAAGAGATTGTTGCGGGCGTACGCCCTGTTGATATTGGCAGGTATGAGGTAGCGTTTAAAAGCGCCTACTGAGATACCGGAAACTCTTCGGTAAGGGTTTCCAATTCCTTTTGAATTTTCGTTTGCGACTCATCATGCTTCAAAGAGGTATCGTGTTCTTCATGACCTCCATTCAGTTCTTCTGGTAAATCATCTGAAAGCTTAAGGGAACCAGGCGAAGATTCTAGTTCTAAAAGGACAGGTATGTCTCTCTCTACTCCTGCTCCTAATTTTTTTATCATTTCGTTTACATCCAGGAGATCCACATCCTGTGTCGACACCACTATATCATCTAAATTTATATTCCTGGCAGCTTCTAGCGCTACGATTAAGTCACCACCCAGACCGGTCATGGCCTGTCTACGCAGCCTTTCACCCTCTGCCTTTGCCCTGTCAACGAGCAGTTCGCCTGCAGCATGTTTTACATGCATATAATGGTCCCCTTCCGCCTTCTTTGCTATCATGTACTTATTGGCACTGGCAATTATCTCCGTAACCTTGGTATCCATTCCAGCTTTTAAGGCTACTATTTTACCATCCTTATCAGATTGTATCTTTTGCGCAAGAGCCTCTGTAGAAGCGTCGATAGTCTGGGTGATACCTCTTTTATCTGCAGCCCGTTCTTTTGATATATTTAACAATTCATCTAACTCCGCGAGCTTAACATTTTTGATTTTTCTTTCCAACTGTGTATCAAACCGCATGTCCAGTATGAGCCAGTCTATAATGTTGACATGGCGAGATTTAACCTGACTTGCAAGTAAATGTTTTGCATCTTCAGCCCTTCTGCGTTTCTCCGCAGGATTGTAAAGGTCCTTTTCGGTCATCTTTCCCAAGACACTTCTGGCAACGTCCTTTGTTTCACTTTCCACGAACATTTTATACCTGTTACCCGGGCCTATTTCCTGGCGAATCTTATGTGCCCTTCCTTCCATAATCTGATATTTTACTATTATGTCAACTGTGACGTCGTAGTCATCTGCGGTTCTTATACGTATCTCACGGGATTCAATCTTGCCTTCTGCATTACGTGCATCCCGTGTCAAATTAAGTGTCTGTACAGTACCGTCAAATAAGTCCCACGTTTCAATTTGCCTTATAAACCTGTGCCATCCAGGTTTATAATCTTTTTGTACAACACCCCTGTTAATACCCCATATTGCAGTCTTAACCCCAATCTTGTCAATCTCGACCCTGATAATCATGAACCTTACACCGACTACAATAACTATGATAGCTAGTACAATAATTATGGGTATAAAATACCTAGCAAAAAATCTTGCCAAAAACTTTAACATTATTTTACTCTCCTTATACTACTCCATATTATTCACTTTTAAGTTCATGCTCATTTTCATGTATAGCTTCAGGCTCTGGTTCGTGCTTAAGTTCACGTAACGCACGCTCTTCCGGCATTGGAGGGATATGTACCTTTTCCCCCGCTTTTTCCTTTCTCAACTCATATTCGGTTCTAACAGCTTCTAGCCTATCCAGATATCTGACTTGTGGGTTTTCTCGTGCAGCCTTTAAAACCGGTGTTCCAGTTATCTTTGCTTTACGCAATTTCTTAGCATATTCCATTTTGACCAGGTTACGGCCTCCCGCACCCTCAAGCGCTTTTCTAAGGGCAAGAATACCCTCTGCTTCTGCCTTTTTAACGGCAAGTACTGACATTGCTTCTTTCTCTAATCTACCATATTCAGCATCAGCATCAAGCCTTGCCTTAATAAGATATGCGTTACCCGCATCTTTAATTCTGTCGGCCTCTGCTTCTGCATTTATCTCCATATTATATAACTCACCCCTGAATCTGGATATTGCAACATCTAATTTTTTTGTTTCTTCAGTAATTACCCTGTCCTGATTTTTTTTTGCGGACGATGCCCTCTGAACCTGTTCCTCAACCTCTTTGTCAGCAAGTCTTCTTTCCTGAATCTTCTCTGCATACTCCCGGTAATAACGATAATCAATAAAGTTCAAGGATGTAACGAATATTCCATGTGGATTTAACAGCCTGTTCAGTTCTTTTGTTGACTCTTTTAACTTTTCTTCCCTCTTTCCTGAATCAGGGAATTCACTTATAGATAGCTCTCCAAACGAATATCTGCAAATAGTCCTTGCATAGTCCCAAATCCATTTTTCCTTAAATTGTTCACCTATACCTGTATCCCTAACAACCGTATCTGCCATTTTAGCTATCAATTTATATTGGATAATTAAATCAATACTCACGTCACCACCATCCCGTGTCTTTAGTATGATAGGATTACCCTCAGGGGACTCTGCTGATATATTTGCCGAGGTCATTGGCGCTTCCTGCTCTCTTTTATCCAGGATGTACAGGTCCTGGATGAAGGGATAGTACACTACAGCACCCGCACGGTCTATGGTTGATATGTTGCCGTTAATGTTATTTATAATTACAGCAACCTGGTCGGCCTGTATCTCTCGCCACGACAACCTTCTGCTTCCTATAATGAGTAAGACTACCAGCATTATGGGTATAATAACAAAAAACATTATTTTCATAGAAATGAGCTTCTTCTTTTTGACGCCCTTTGGGTCAAAACTTTTTTCCATTTCAGTTCTCTTTTAATTAAAAAAAATTATGTTAACGCATTTATTATAATTAACGCTCACTGTCCGCACGGGGCGGAAAGGTTATGCCAAGCACTTTTATCGCGAATTTCTTATTCTTCAGACCAAAGTGTATTTTTCCTTTACCCGTAATAAGAGAGATAACCGTAAGAAAAGGTATCACAACAGGAAGCGCTATGAGAAGTATACATAAGGATAACAGTGTTATCGGCAAGGCAATTGAAATCAAAGGAAAAGCAATCAGCACAACACTTGTCATTACTAACAGCCCGAAAACTATGACAGGAGGTAAAAGGAAAATTGAAAATAAGGCCGTTATAAATTTCTTAAAGCGGCTTTCAATCCTTTTACCAAAAATGAAAACACCAGAGGGTGATACTTCTTCGATAGAAGAAATATTTTCTGTTACTGCGCTAATCTGTTCTTCTTTTGAAGCGGTTGTTTCCCGAGTCGCTTCACTATCCTTTTCCTCTTCTTTTGGAGAGGGGGTTTCTTCTGTTGCTATACTAACCTGCTCATCTTCTTTTAAAGAGGCTGTTTTTTGAATCGCCTCGCTATCCTTTTCCTCTTCTTTTGAAGAAAGTATTTCTTTGGTTGCGACATTAGCACCTTCTCCATCTCTTGAAGAAGATGATGTTTCGGTTTCTTCGTTTGCCTTTTGCTTCTTTTTCCTCTTCCACATTTATGATTATCTACTATTTATATTTGAGCAAGTATCTTGCCTTGACATTAGGAATATTAACAGATACTATCTATTTGATTTGCAGAAAAACTGTTGAGTCAGATAATGAATTCTATGCAAAAAAAACATAAAGTCAAGCGAAATCTATAAGTTATGAAGAGCCAATATTACCCGCCATTCGGCGAATTCAAGGAGCTTTCAAAGAGGGGAAACGTAATACCCATATACCGTCAACTTTTTGCGGATACGCTGACTCCTGTGTCTGCATTTCAGAAGGTTTCAGATGCGGATTACGCATTCCTCCTGGAAAGTGCAGATGGCGGTGAAAAGATTGCGAGATATTCCTTTATAGGAAGTAATCCGTTTTCAGGGTTCAAATGCCAGGGGCATAATGTAGAAATCTTTAACGACAGAGAGGCTACGCGTCTTGAAACTGCCGACCCCTTCAATGAATTGGAAAAACAGATAAGTAAATTCTCACCCGTACATATAGATGGCTTGCCTGATTTCTTTGGTGGGGCGGTGGGATACATATCCTATGATTCTGTTCGATATGTCGAAAACCTGCCGGATACAACAACCGATGATCTTAATCTGCCGGACATACACTTTATGTTCTATGATGTAACAATTATATTTGACCACTTAAATAAGACGATAAAAGTGGTATGCGCCTCTTACGTTGGCGATAGAGATATTAAAGATGTTTATGAGGATGCAGTTGATAAAATTGATAAAGTTATAAAAAAACTCCGTACTCCCGTAACGACGCTGAGTGATGATATAACCGAAAAGGGAGAGTTAAATATGAAATTCTCATCGAATTTCAAGAAGCCGGATTTTATACAAGCGGTGGAAACCTGTAAAGAATATATTCGTGCAGGAGACATAATACAGGCCGTTATTTCACAACGTCTGCACACTCAAATAACAGCAAAGCCCATCAATATCTACCGTACATTAAGAGTAATTAACCCCTCTCCATACATGTTCTATATAAAAATGAAAGAGCTTGAATTAATAGGCTCCTCTCCGGAAGTAATGGTAAAGGTGGAAGACGGAAGCATTAATGTAAGGCCCATAGCCGGGACACGACGGCGCGGGCATACAGCGGAAGAGGATGAGATGTTTGCAAAGGAGTTATTATCCGATCCTAAAGAACTTGCCGAGCACATCATGCTCCTTGACCTTGGGAGAAATGACGTTGGAAGGGTTTCTCAAACCGACAGCGTTACAATAGACGAAAAAATGGTAATAGAAAAATACTCTCACGTAATGCATATCACATCCAGCGTCAGTGGTAAATTAATGAATGGCAAAAATGCCTTTGACGGCTTAAGAGCATGCTTGCCGGCAGGTACTTTGTCCGGTGCTCCAAAGATAAGGGCTATGGAGATAATAGATGAATTGGAACCCACCCGGAGAGGTCCATACGGTGGTGCAGTAGGTTATATAAACTTTTCCGGAGACATGGATACGTGCATTACCATAAGAACCATTATCTTGAAAGATGGCAAGAATGCATATATTCAGGCTGGTGCAGGTATCGTTGCTGACTCGATTCCGGAGAGAGAATATCAGGAAACTCTTAATAAGGCAAAGGGTTTATTAAAAGCCATCGAAGCGGCAGAAATGATTTAGTCCTCATAAATATTGACAAAAATATAGATGGTAATATAATGATTACATAGATTTTGTGAAACAAAATGCAATAAATTAGTGGACGAAGCAAACTAATTAATAAGGAGATAAAAAATGTGGTTAAGATTGAGACTATACCTCATGCTGACGGTGATGTTTGGTATAGTTTACGCGGTAATTGTGATGATAGCCCACATGATGGGCGTTTCGGGTTTTATGTTTTATGCAGTTATAGCCGGCGGCATAACACTTGTCCAGTATATGATGGGGCCTAAGATGGTTGAGTGGTCAATGGGTATAAAATATGTTTCCGAGGCGGAAGCTCCTGAGTTGCACAGCATGGTTGGAGAGTTGGCACAAAAGGCAGGAATAAGAAAGCCGAGGATTGGTATTGCAAGGATGAATATTCCAAATGCCTTTGCCTTTGGCAGGTGGGGCAGTGACGGCAGGGTCTGCGTGACTGAACCCCTTATGAAACTTTTAAACAGAGGCGAGCTCAAGGCAGTATTAGGCCATGAAATCTCTCACCTGAAGAACCGCGATGTAGCCACTATTACTATGCTTTCCGTAATACCTATGATACTCTGGTACGTTGCCTGGAGTTTTATGTTTAGTAGAGATCGCGAAGGAAACAATACTGTTATGATAGGGATCGTTGCCTTTCTCCTCTATTTTATTACAAATATGCTGGTTTTATACGCATCAAGGATAAGGGAATACTATGCAGACCTTGGAAGTGTAAAGCTCGGAAATACCCCTCATGACATGGCTTCCGCGCTTTACAAACTGGTATACGGAAATGCAAAGATACCGAAGGAGTCATTGAAACAGATCGAGGGATATAAGGCTTTCTTTGCAAATGACCCCTCCAGGGCGACAAATGAACTGAAAGAATTAAGACAGGTTGACCTTGATATGAGTGGTACAATTGACGAAAATGAACTCAAATTATTGGGTACGATGAATGTGAAAATTAAAACCTCTGACAAGCTAATGGAGGTTTTAAGCACACATCCCAATATGGTTAAAAGAGTAAGGCATCTATCAGAACTAGCTCAAGGAAGGGCGTGATCAGTGATAATTCCAAAGTTCTTTCAACTTCTTGGCATGCTTTTATTATTAGAGGGTCTCTATCTTGGTATTGTTAAACATTCTATGAACCTTGAAATAATGTGCGTAGGGCTCGGTATAGGAATTTTCTATGTCGGAAGGTGGTTGGAGAGAAGAAAGGGATAAATGCAGAGAAATTCTTTTTCTTATATAAGTTTACCGATTTGCCATTTGCGGCGATGATGTCATTTCTTAGTTACATCCTCATCAAAAGACCAAGACAGAATTTCCTAAATTCCCCAACAAGACCGGGATCTCTTCCGGCAAAACATCATAGTCAAGGATCCTGGCATGGCTCTATATATATAAGGAAGCATAATTATGCGCGAACAAATGAACGTAGAAACAACAAAGGAACAAGTAGAGTCATGGGATAAGAAGTACCTGTGGCATCCCTTTACCCAGATGAAAGACTTTGTCAATGAAGAACCATTAATTATAGAAGACGGCATAGGTGTTATTTTAAGAGACATTAATGGTAAAGAGTATATAGACGGTATTTCTTCCATGTGGTGCAACATACATGGCCATAGAAGAAAAGAGATTGATAATGCTATAAAGGGCCAACTTGATAAAGTTGCTCATACAACCCTGCTTGGCATGTCAAATATACCTTCAGCAAAATTGGCAAAACGTCTTGTGGAGATGGCGCCGGAAGGTCTTAACAAAGTATTTTATTCCGATAATGGCTCCAATGCAATCGAAGTAGCTATAAAGATGGCATTTCAATACTGGCAATACAATGGTTGCAGGGATAAGACTAAATTTGTTACGTTACAGTATGGATATCATGGCGATACTTTAGGGGCAGTTGGCGTGGGGGGGGTAGATATTTTTCACAATGTATTCAAACCTCTTTTACTTGAGACTTTCGTCTCTCCGTCGCCTTATTGTTACAGGTGTCCGTATGATAAAGACAAAGCTGTGTGCTCGTTTGAATGTTTAGGTGGGTTGGAAGAGATATTATCGAAAAACTCTGGTTCTATAGCAGCCATGGTTATGGAGCCTCTTGTGCAGGGTGCGGGAGGGATGATCGTCCATCCTGAAGGTTTCTTGTCAGGCGTAAAAGATTTATGTGAAAAATATAATATCCTTCTAATTGCGGACGAAGTGATGGTCGGTTTTGGCCGTACAGGAAAGATGTTTGCATGTTCACATGAGAATGTAACTCCCGATATTTTTACTATTTCCAAAGGTTTAAATGGAGGCTATATGCCTTTGGCAGCGACTCTGGCTACAGTTGAAATCTTTAATGCTTTTCTGGGTAAATATAGTGAGCAGAAGACATTTTTCCATGGCCATACATATACCGGTAATCCTTTAGCATGTGCAGCAGCCCTTGCGAGTGTTGATATATTTGAACATGAAAAGGTCATAGAAGGTCTTGAACCAAAGATCAGGGCCCTACAGGAGAGGCTCGATCAATTCCAGGAACTGAAGTCAGTAGGAGATGTGCGGCAATGTGGTCTCATTGCCGGTATAGAACTGGTTAAGAACAGGGAGACGAAGGAGCCTTATCCGTGGGAAGAAAAAGTCGGGATCAGAGTCAGTTACGAAGCCAGACGGCGCGGTCTGATTACCAGGCCGTTGAGCAATGTCATGGTTGTCATGCCGCCCTTGAGTATAAAAATTTCAGAATTGAATAATATGATGGAAATTTTATACGAATCAATAGAATGTGTTATCGGAAAGAGCTGACTTATGGGATGGTCTGAATACAGTCAGAGAGTGCAAATCTTTCGATATTTAATTTTCTCTGTTTCGTGGGAATCTTTATTCGCATTTATTAAATTTTCTTTACAAGTTCAACAAATTATGTGCAAATAATTTTTTTTTAGTTTTTTGCGATTAAACACCATAGGGGGCGTAAAATAGTCTAAGTTTTTGTCGGTGCAATTGTTAAGGAGGTATGGCATGCGCTATGCCTGCTTATTATCTGGAATTTCACGAAATTATCTCTTTACTTAATACTAAAATATGATATCTTTTTCGACTCTTGAAATTTGCGCTTGATGTCCAGCAATTTCAAAAGAGTTTACGCAACAAGCGAAAGGACACAAAGAAATCCTTTTATGATTTTCGTAGCGGTGAGCTTAGCTTGACCTATAATAAGTAAAATTTGAGGAAGACAAATGTACGAATTTGAAATGGAATCCTGGCAGGAAGAGTGGCAATGGCAGGAACAGATTAAAAACCAGGTCAATTCGTTAGAAAAGCTGAGTCAATACATTGAAATCACTTCTGATGAGGAAGAGGCGATAAAAACTTTAAATATGAGATGGGGGACAACACCATATTATGCATCTCTTATGGATAAAAACGACCCTGGTTGTCCGATAA
>JBHHYW010000024.1:0-14126 GCA_046757745.1 Candidatus Scalindua sp. | reverse complement strand
TGATGTGTTTGATGATTCAGAGATAACACAGAATAAAAATATCAATATGATAATAATTAAAGGCAGTAAGGATGAGTATGTAAAGATCAGGGATGTAATAAGAAAAATAGACAAAAGGCCAAAGCAGGTATTTGTTGAGTTTACAATCATGGAAGTATCATTGACAAACGGATTAAAATATGGAGTTGAGTATTTTGTGAGAGAAAATAAGTTAAGAGGTGGAAATATATCATTGCTTCCATCAGGTGTTAATACTGGTCAGGGAAATATAATATCTGATGGAATAAAAGCGTTTGCAATACATACAAATTATAGAGAATTCATAACTATGCTCAGATCAGAAACAAAGGTTGATATAATTTCAAAACCAAATGTATTAGTCCAGGACGGCCAGAGATCAGTTATAAATGTAGGCAGAGAGGAACCAATAAAAAAGGGGACAACGGTTTCCGCTAATGGCCTGGCGTCAGAAAATATTGAATATAGAGACGTAGGAATAATACTAAATGTAAAGGTAGAAGTAGAGGAAAGTGATATAGTAAAATTACTGCTAAAACAGGAAATAAGTGACGTAGTAAGCGCAACAGTAAACCCTTTAATATCATCACCATCATTTACAAAGACATCAATAGAAATGAGTGCATTAATCAAAGATGGTGACAACATTTATATAGGCGGATTAATAGAGAAAGAGGAAAACAAGAAAATTAAGAAAGTGCCTTTGTTAGGAGATATACCGTATTTAGGAAAGTTATTTAGATCGGAAGATATTGTTAAAACAAAAACAGAATTAATATTATTATTGTCTGTTGATGTACTAAATAAAGAAAGTGATTTTGACAGGCAAAAAATTAAATTTATTAGAAAGGCTTGAGATGGCAATTAGAATTATTCAAGGAAAGATTGGTTCCGGCAAGACTTACTATGCTGTTAACCATGTTTTGAGAACATATTTTAAATGGGATGATGAAATGGATTCATGGAATAAGAAAGATTCTGATGTTGATGTCCGGGTTTATACAAATATAAAGAATATGAAGCTCGGGCATAGTCTGGATAGAGAAATAGAAAACGCTGGCGGTTTAGCTGCGTTCTTTAGTGTTAAATATCAAGAAAATTTTTGTATGAATTCAAATGTCATTTATATTATTGATGAAGCTCAGGGTGGTAATTACTTTCATAGAAAATTTTACAATGTAGATGTTTTCCTTTTTTTCCAGATGCATAGACACATGGGTATAGATATTTATCTGATTACACAGGATACAAAGTGTTTGGCCAGGGAACTCCAGAATCTTGCAGAATTTGTGATAAAGGCTGTTAGAAGGTCAAGCTCAATAGGTAAAACTTTCACATATAAATTTTATTCTGGTGATGAATGTTTTAAAACAAAAAGAATTAAGAAAGACAACAAAGTTTTTTCTATGTATAGGTCAATGATATTAGGTGAGGGTGAGAAAATTAAAAGTATACCTTTAAAACATATTCTTTACTTTGCTGGCCTGGTTGTGTGTGCATTGTTAATATTCAGATTCGGTTTTATGAATCTGATCGGCAAAATGAATAAAAACAATATTGGGACTGCTGTGTCTGTGATTGATGATGTTCAGGAACCACAACTTGAACCGGAAGAATTAGAGAAGGAGAATAACAACATGTATAGAATCATTGGTATTATTGACGGCCATTATATTGTCGAGACTCCTAAAGGATTAAAAAAAGTGAAGGCCATTAAATCAAATAGAAAAAATGTACATGATGAAATAAAAATTGAAAAATTACAGTTTTCAAAACTATCTTTTTTCCAGAAACATGTTATCAAATTATTTTGCGGGCTTTTTTTTCTTGTCAATCGTTTAGGTTTGAACCTGATCTCCCACATTATTTCACCTTCATCTGCCCATTCATTAATAAAGGCAAGAGAAAATGCGATAATGTACACGGAAACATAATCAACACTTATGAATTTTTGCGAGGGGCAGGGTTGCTTGCAAGGACGTCTACGTCTCCAAACCTATCCTGAAAATAACCTTCTATCTGGCCCTTCAACAACTCTCTGACTGTGACTAAGTGATTGAAAACTTCAGCTTCTACTGACTCTTTAAGAAATTTGTAGCTTACAAGTGGAAGGGTCATTAGAAAGATAGAAAAAGCAATTCCAATTGTAATAAAAACCTTTTTGGTACTCATTTGATTTCTTTATGATATTTATGTTAAGGATTCTATTGTACAATGCAAAAATTTAGTAGCATTTCTTCAGGATTTTCACCTTTTCAACAAATTCTTCATGAAAAGCAGGCTTAACAAGATAACCGTTAGCTCCATTCTTATCCGCTTCATCAATTGTTTCTTGATCAGAACTTGCTGAGAAAATAACTACAGGTATTTTGCTATATTTTGGATTCTTTTTTAAGAATTTAAGGACATCCATTCCACTAACTTTTGGCAAATTAAGGTCTAATATAATCAGCTTAATCTTATTTTCTATCTGTTCATTCCTCTTGGCACCAAGTTCCTGAAAATAATCTATAGCTTCCATACCATCTCGTACCAAGATAACCTTCTCTTCAGTGCCTCCCTCCCCAAGAGCTTCTGTAATCAAATCAGCGTGATCAGGGTTATCTTCAATAAGTACAATCTTTTTCATTTCCAACGTTTATTGTGTATTCTCCTTAATATAATTTACTGCATCACCAACGGTTTGCATCTTTTGTGCGTCTTCGTCTGGTATATTTATGTCAAATTCGTCTTCTAAGTCCATAACAAGCTCTACTATATCAAGTGAGTCTGCGTCCAAATCATCCATAAAAGATGTTTCAAGCGTAACCGGATTCTCGCCTTCCCCAAAATGATTAAGAATTATCTCTTTTAATCTCTCTTCTATTGAAGGTTCTTCTGTTGACATGTCACTCCTTATTAAGTTTCATCTATCTAAATTATCAAGGTAATTCTTCAAATCAGAAATGGTTTTGATATCTAAGTTCCCTGCATGTATTTCTCTCATCATTAAGGCGTAGGTATTGTTAAATCCAAGAGGTTGGAGCCATTCAATATCAAAGCGTTTTTTTGATTCTTCAGAGACAAAGGCGTAAACTTTGTCCTTATCCATTATACTTGGAACATAACTGCAAATAAAAACGTTTAAGCTGATTATAGTTGAACGCTAAGAGTTATTTTGTAACCTTCAAAATAGCAACCAGACCATGCCCGCATCCGATACCTTTTTGCATATCAATTTCCAGACTGCGTAATGCATATCCTAATTGCGGTTCAATAATATTAGCCCTTGGTTCACCATACCACATCCATCCCGTATCTGCTATAACTCTGTCAATATTCATCAAAGCAAACTGTAGATGATTTGAAAATGCAGACCAATCTTCCATGTCTATTAAGGATGTTTTTTCTTTGAGCCTTTTTTGGCAAAAGTTTACTAAAATATTCCAACTTCTGATGAGTTCATCGAGAAAAGGACCCACTATCGGGTGTTCTGGAACTATAGAGGTATCAATTATTAACTCCGACAGATCGGTTCGCATATAATCTTCGTGCAAACGGTTGACTGTTCTTCGTATGGGTTTAAGCATGGGATTATACTGCTGTGTATCTGTATGACGGCCTGTTAAGATAGAACGATCATATTTCTTTAATATTTCTATTTGAATCTTTGTTTCAAGAAATATTTCTTCAACCAGATCCTCTACTTCGTCACCAGTCCAAAACCGAAGCGGGAAATGTTCAACCTCAATATCTTGGTTCAATTCAGAATAAAGATAGCTCATTGAATAGTCGCATATCTTTTCTGCTTCAGTTTTCACTTTCCAATAATCCGGCCACTCTACTGAATATCTACCCAGAAAATCTAGAATTATTAAACTCCCATTACTGCTATGATTGCAAATGCTTTTAAGGAGTTGTACTAAATGAGGTTTGTCAAGGTGGGAAAGAGATGCATAAGATGAAAAATAAATATCAAAAGGTTCTTCTTCCTTAACTGCATCCAGATTCTCTCTTAAATCTGCCTGTCTAAGCTTAACGTTCGGTTTATATTCAAAGATTTCATTTCCCTTGTCCACCATTTCCTGGCACAAATCCAGTCCAATATAGATTTCAATCTCATCTTCAGGGAGTACACGATCATACTGTAATCCTAAATCCAGGTCTCTTTTATCGATCTTTGTAACAAGTTCATACCCCTGGCCTGTCCCACAACCCAGATCAAGGATTCTCAGCTTTTTCCCCTGTTTTTGTCTATGAGTTACTAATTTAGATAAAAAAGGGCGCAAAACAAATCTCGTAAGTTGGTCCTCCCAATAAGTTCGAACGTTGTCATGTTTTCCGAATAGATTACCCATATATCGGTCATAGTCACCCCTCTCTACCGCCTCAGTGTAAGTTCTAGTTTCTTTTGATTGCATTGGACATTGCCTTAAACATTACGTTTCCTCTTATTTTCTTAGTGGAGCGCACCTTTCCATCTGCCAACCAGATTGACAGCATCTGGATGATCCATATGGTTATTAAAAATATCATAATAATAGAGTTCTTCTTTCGTTGTGATTGGTATGCCTTGTTCTTTGGCTTCATGTAACCTTTTATCAGTAATACATGCTGTCTCTTGTTCAAAAAAGGTAGAAGAGCCGCAACCTTGAGCAAATTCTAATTTATTCCTCCATACAATCTCAGCAGGTAGCAGATCTTCAAATGCCTTGCGCAAAAGCCATTTTTCTTTACCGAAAGTGCTTTGTATCTTAAGTTCAGGTGAAATACTCAAGACGGTCTCAATAAACTCAATATCAAGAAAAGGTACCCGGCCTTCTAATCCATGTGACATTGTCATACGGTCTACTCTCTGTAGATTTATATTATGCAAGCCACTCAGGATTCGGATAGATTCTGAATGAAGTTCTTGTGGTTCGTCATATTCTTCTAAATAACTATATCCTGCGAAAAGTTCGTCTGCACCTTCCCCCGAAAGGACAACCTTGACATATTGGCTTGCCAGTCTGGAAACAAAGTAACACGGGACAGCACTCCTCACTAAAGCTTGGTCATAAGATTCAAGATAATAAATAACATCTGCAAGTTCTTTCCGCATTTCATCTTCTGAATAAACATATTCATGATGAATAGTGCCAAGATGTTGTGCTACCATTCTTGCGGCTTTAATGTCAGGTGATTCGGAGAGCCCAACCGAAAATGAATGCAACTCTGGTATTTCTTCTTTCATCAAGGCGGCAATAATGCTTGAATCCAATCCGCCACTTAGAAAGACGCCGACAGGAACATCAGACATTAACCTTTTTTTTACACTTTTTTTTAACGTTTTTTTGATCTTTTCAATTGCTTTGTCTATGTCCGTAATGAATACATCAACCTGTGGTAATTGGTAATAGGTTTTAAATCCTTCATTAGAATCAAAATAACTACCTTTAGGGAACTCGCTAATGCGGTCAGTTGTATTTATTAATGCCTTTATCTCCGACGAAAAATAAATGTTTGTATCATCAAAACCCCAATATAAAGGTTTTATGCCAATAGGATCACGGGCAACAAAGAAGCGTTCACCCTCAGAAATAATAAAACTAAACATTCCGTCAATACCTTCCACGAATTCTGAACCTTTTTCCTGGTACAATGGAATGATGACTTCACTGTCACTGTCAGAGGAATAATTGTATGCTGATTGATTCCTTAGGTTTTGATGATTATATATCTCTCCATTACAGACTAAATGCATATTACCATCATTAGATTCAAGAGGCTGACTGCCACCCTCCACATCAACAATCGAAAGACGCTGATGGCCAAGAAAATAATCTGTTCCTGTAACCGTTCTGTTATCATCCGGCCCACGATGCTGTAACGTTTGCAACATTGCATTAAAGTAAGACTCGTTTTTATTTACTTTTCCAAAAATACCAAGAATTCCACACATTTTATAAGATAATAGAAATAGTTATAAATATTAGTTTCTAAAAGGATTCCTGCTTGACTTTAATAGCGGTTTTAACCTCGATTTCAGTTCTGCCCACAACCAGTATCATGGAATTAGTATTCATTTACCCTACACACCATGTCTGGTTTAATTTTTTAAAAATTATCCAAGAAACTTCTGCATTAAAAAATGTATTACCTTTTGCTACAGTATTAATTGCTGAAGTTAATTCTCTTATTGTAAATTCTTTAAGTATCAAGTGACCAGAAGCAACACTTTGAAAGGTTTGGTATCTATCTTCTTCATCAACATACGCTGTTATAACAACTATATTTACTTCAGGGTTTATTAACCTCATCCTGTATGTTTCTCCAAAACCGTCATTAAGATTGGGCATTTTAAGGTTTATTATTACATCAGGTAACAATTCGTTAAACATTTTAGCCGCCTGTGTTGCGCTTGCCACTACGCCAACAACCTCAACATTTTCTTTTGTATTCAGAAGTTCCTTTACATGATTATTGATAATTGTGTTATCGTTAAGAAACAGCACTCTTATTTTAGACATTTTTCTTAATTTCTTATTTATTACTTTATGAAGTGTGATATATCCTTTTAGAGTAAGATTTTTTTGGGTAGAGATATCATTACCTCTCTGTTCATTTTATAATAATGGAATTAAAAGAAAGCCTTCTCTCAAGAGGTATCACAATCTCTTTATAAATTGATAACCCGATGCCTGTATCTATACAATATCTTTTTATTATTTTCTCACTCTCTTCTTAGTTTTTGTCTTCTTTATTGTAGTCTTCTTTGCTAATGCTGTCTTCTTCGTTGCTTCAGCCTCTTTGCAAAACTTTTCTAATGTTTTCTTTATGTCTTTTTTCATGGTTTTTGATATTCCTTGTTCAATGCCCGAAAGTTGTTTTCTTAAACCTTCTACTTCATTTAGAAGATTATCATATTTAGATTCAATTTCTCTTAATACATTATCACTACTTATCTTACTGTAATAGCCTCCAAAATCATCTTGTATTTCCTGAAAACTTCTTTAAAACTATTTCATTAATTTTGTCAACTACGACAGTTTGAAAATACTGTTCCAATACTTTACTCATTTTACCACCTTCCTTACTTAAAAACGGTTGAAGAACATGAAATTAAATCAATTATAAAAATAATTTAGCAATTATAGGTTTTGTTATAAATCTTTTCTATTTACGACTTGGAATTATCTGTTTTAATTGTTTCTTCCTAGCCCTTTTCAAAAAGTTCTTTTAAAGAATCAAGGGCTTTCGTTGCCCCATCTTTTAGGTCTTCCCATAGCTCTTCTGCTTCTTCCTTGATTAATTCGTCCAGCTTTGCTTGTACCACATCACGTTTCTCGCACAGTTCCTCGATATGCTCTTTCAGCGGCAGTTTATCATCCCCCTTTGCCTCGCTGACCTTGGCCTCCAGTTTATAAATCTCTTCATTCCATTTATCCAATTGTTCCTGGAGTTCATCTATATAAACGTTTTTTTGTGACATGACTTTTACTACTTTTCGGATTTTATCTAATATTTACCTCAATTTGCTTTGTCTCGATCTCTTACTACTTTGGAATAACAAGATTTAAAATACTATTTTCAATATGGACGAAGAATATATTTTATATTAATGTTGTTTCCATCAAGCACAATGACACTTTCTTTGTAACACTTATCATATACATAACTTTCAAACTGGTATAATATTGATACCAGGGATAGCTTTAGACATTCATTGTGTAAAAGTACCACTACAGTATTTTTCTCCAATATCATCTACGAATTCTTCTAGCTTTCTGCTTCTGACAGGGTGTTGTAGCTTCCTGATTGCTTTTCTTTCTATCTGTCTTACTCTTTCACGAGTAACCAAAAATTCTTTACCGATTTCTTGAAGTGTATATGTATAACCATCTCCTATGCCATAACGAAGTTTAATTACCTCGCGCTCTTTATATGTAAGTGTATCAAGAACGCTTTTTATGTTTTCTTTAAGCATATTATGTGCAACTTTTGAGGCTGGAGATTCTGACTTCTCATCTTTTATAATATCACCAAACGTACAATCGTCACTTTTACCCACAGTCATATCAAGAGAAATTTGATGCCTGGAAATCTTCAATACCCTCCTTGCTTCAGAAACAGGCATGTTCAAATCCTTTGCAATTTCTACAATGCTTGGTTCTCTACCTTTTTCTTGTACTAATTTTTTTGAGACATTTCTAATTTTATTCATTGTTTCTATCATATGAACAGGAACCTTAATGGTTCTAGCGCGGTCAGCTATAGAACGTGTAATAGCTTGTCGTATCCACCATGTAGCATAAGTACAAAATTTGAAACCTTTTCTATATTTATACTTGTCTGCAGCTTTCATCAAGCCTACATTCCCCTCTTGTATTAAATCAAGAAAACTTAAACCACGGTTTCGATATTTTTTCGCAATGCTTACTACTAATCTCAGGTTTGCATTTGTTAGTCCCCTTTTTGCAGCTTCGTGCTCCTCGTATATCTTTTCAATAGACACAACTTTCATTCTTAATTTATCAGGGGATTCTAGTACCATATTCTTAAATTTATTAATTCTTGATCTTAAATTGCGCAGTTTGTCATGTGCATTATCACGTTTCTTAAGTAGTTTAATCTTTCTTTCAATATTATTCATTTCATAATACATTTCCTGTAATTGGTTTACTATTGGCTGTAGTATCTTTGTACGGATATTTAGTTGCTCCAGGATTGCCATACCTTTTCTTTGGCGGTTTCTAATATTACGCAATAGTTTTAACTTTTCTTTGGCAGATATTTTACTTAGTTCTGATTTGTAATAATCATCTTTATTTTTTTTTAATAGTATTTTTAGTGTTTTTGCATTTTCAGGCAATTGTCTGAAAACCCTTTCTTTATGACTTTCATGTACCACGTTAATATCTAATGTGCGATCAAACGAAAGGTTTCCATTAATAATATCTTCTAAAATTCTTAAACAAGCTTTTTGTGAATAATTAGATGCAAGGATTTTTCTATACAACCCTTTTCTTGTAGTTTCAATCCTTTTGGCTAACAATAACTCTTCTTCCCTTGACAGCATAGGGATTTTTTTCATCTGTAAAAAATACACACTTACAGGGTCATCAATCTTTTCCGCACTAGGTTCATCTTTGCCAAGACCCTTTCCATCTCCCTGTAATTCATCTCCTTCTTTTGTGTTACAGGAATCTATATCCGCCTCTTCAATAAG
This sequence comes from Candidatus Scalindua sp., assembly GCA_046757745.1. Taxonomy (GTDB): domain Bacteria; phylum Planctomycetota; class Brocadiia; order Brocadiales; family Scalinduaceae; genus Scalindua. Next base: position 4,921 of record JBHHYW010000024.1, on the reverse strand, counting down.
ATCAATATCTGATTCGTCTAACTTTATTAATATTTCATCAACCTTCTCTGGTTGTGCCAATACGTTTTCGGGCAAGGTATCGTTTAATTCCTCATATGTTATAAACCCATTCTTCTCACCTTTTTGCATGAGGACATTAATCTTTTGATCCTGTTTTTCCATACAAAATCTCCTGATATTGTCTTATGAGTTTCCTGATAATCCTGTTATTTAGCTATAGTTTTTTACGTATTCATTATTGAATACATAGAAGGTAGTATTACTATGATTTACATCTAGAATCGTTTTGTACCGAAATAGTATTTTAATTCTATCTGAAAAAACTAAATTACAAACTCTTTTAATGAATCTGAACTGGCATCATGATAGCTTATCTTTGTATGATAACTTTCCAAGTCTATATAAGCAGTTGTTTTATACCCCTCATAGGTGTATGAGAGGATTAGTTCGTGTTCTTTAGAGTCCTCTATTGATAGCTCTCCTTCAAACGCAGGATAGCTGTTTCTGAATTCCATTAATCTTATCAGCCTTTGTACGACAGGTTTTTGAACATCTGCATGGATCTCATCAAGATTAAAATTATGACGGTTAACATCCCTTCCGTTTCTTGTTTCCTCTGCCAGTTCGATGTCATTTTCCCCCGCCAGTAATCCAACATAGTACACCTGTGGAATACCGGGGGTAAAAAACTGGATAGTACGGGCTGCAAGATATGAGTCGTCATTGCATTTAAGGGCAGAATAATATGTGCAATTGACCTGATACACATCCAGGTTCCCGAATTCTGCACTTGAATACACCGGTTTGATGTTGCAGCCTTTTTTGTAAAGCGATTCGATAACAAGGTCAATCTCTTCCCTGCTCATCAAGCCAGCGACATCAACTACCCCCATGCCATCATGTGTATCAAGCGTGGTAAACTGTTTTTTCGGACAAATTTTAAGCCAGTTAATCAACCTTTTATTTGTATGATGATAAAGGGTGTGAAGTACCAGCATAGGAAGAGCAAAATCATATACCCAATACCCATTTTCTGAGATCTTTAGTTGGTAGGAATGATGCTCATGTACTTCCGGAACAACTTCAACACCAAAGGGAGAGACGAACCCCTTGAGCATTTCCAGCAGTTCCCATACATCCGGTTCAAGAAAAAAGCAGTTTGTTCCCACTTTTACCGTGGTATATGCAAAGGCGTCCAATCGGATGTATAAAGGCTTCTTTCTTGATAAAAAAATAAGAAAATCCCTGAACAACTCCCTGGTTTTTGGTGATTTTACATCAACATCAATTTGTTCAAATCCGAATATAGTCCATATAGTCTCTATGGAACCGTCAGGGCGCTGGATGTCCTGAGAAGGGGGTCCCGGTTTGCGTGTATACACCTTCTCAATATCCTTCTGGTTGATCTTTCCGTCAGGACTTAATTTATTGAAACTCAAGAACATGTCGGCATATTCAGATTTATCATGATTCTCCAGATAATCGATAAAGTATTTTGACTGTCTCGATATATGATTGACCATAAAATCAATCATCAGGCCAAAATCTTCGCGAATCAGTTCCATATCCTGCCATGTCCCGAAAGACGGATCTACTTCATAATAGGTCAATGGTGCAAATCCTCTGTCTGCAGATGAGGGATAAAAAGGCAGTATATGAACGCCACTGATAGCTTTTGATAAATATCTCTTCATTACGTAATGAAGTTCCTGTAAATTCTTACCCAGGCTGTCCGCATAGGTAATTAGTTGAATGTTATTCTTCAGTGCCATATTATTCCTTGTCAGTAAAAAAATTATAATGTTCAAGCGCCTCTACAATTCCGCCAGCGCATGCTGCTTCAGCAAAATAGATATTCTTTCGGCCTCTCAGCTTTTCAATTTCAGGGCTGTGATTTCCGACAACTACGGCAAGGGGACCACCCCTTAACATCTCTTCATCATTTCCTGAGTCACCACAGACAAGAAAGTTTCCAAGCGGTATCTCCCACTTATAGCTGAAAAAGCGAATTGCTTTTCCTTTCGAGGCCCGGTATGGAAGAATGTCCAGAAATTTGTTGTGTGAATAAACAAGATTGTATCGACATTTATTTTTTATCAGCAGCTCATGTATCAAAGCGATGCGATCTTTGGCTGGCTCCATGTTATAACTGATTTTAAACTCTCTCTGAGTCTCTTCTTCCTGGTATTCTAAAAAATTCAATGTGTCAAGGAGTTTCTTTATCTTATCACGGTCCCACTGTCTGGCAATGTGGGTACGCCAGCTCCTTGAAGTATGAAGTGCCTCGCCGTAATACACTTCTGAACCGACAGACGAGATAATTACATCTGGTGGAAGATCGACATTGTGTTCTTTCAAATGTCTGACAGCAGATTCAACCGTTCTTCCGGTTGCGACACCAAATCCGATTTTATCTCTATTCTTCTTTATGAGAGTCAACAAATGATTTAGTTGTTCATTATCTTGACCGATCAAGGTGTTATCAATGTCTGTTATCAGAAAGTAGTTTAATTTGATAATTCTCTTGCCGATCGGATCTGAAGGTTTTGTCATGCTGATATCATTTGCTCTCTGAGATTTTTTTAAAGCGATGACCTCTTTCAGATATGTTCTCACATGACTTTCCCATGTGTAGTTTTTTCTTACCTTCATTATCCCGTTCTTAGAAAATCTTTTCCATAAATTGGGATTCGAAATTATTTCTTTCATCGCATTGCTTATATCAACTGTCTTAACAGGGTTTACAAGAACGCCGCACGCACAGTTTTTTATTATGTCTCTCGGGCCACCGTCATCGGTGGCTATGATTGGAAGGCCGACCGCAGCCGCCTCTAATAAAGTCAAACCGAAGGGTTCTGTTAGTGCCACATTTACGAAGACTCCCTTTTTTTCAGCAGCTATGCGGTATAGCTCAGGCACCTCATATTCAAAATCATGCTTCTTCGGGATTGCCATTTTACCGTAGAGGTCATATTTGTCCATCAGGAGCAGCATTTCCGTCAAAACTTCTTTTTCGTTTTCTGCCTTGTCCAAGATATCTTTTCGTATTCCTGCAAATATAGCAAGGTTTGCCATTGACTGTAGCTCCTTGTCCTCTCCATAAGCTCTGATCAAGCCTGATATATTCTTTTTCTTGTCAGGTCTACATAGGGCGAGTACTATGGGCTTGTCAGGCTGTAAAAAGAACCGATTTAATTTTTCAAGTATTGAAGCCTGTGCAAATACCTGCTCCTCTTCCCTGTTTGTCTCTAACAGGTTATCATGGTAATAGGGGTAAAATATTTCAAGGTCAAGTCCTGGTGGAATAACGCGGAATGCCGGTAAGCGACTGCACTCATACATACCATATTGATATTCTACTTCCTGTTTTGTGCTGGTGATTATGATATCCGCTGCTTTCAGAACATCTTCCTCTGCATCTATTCTCTGATCAATTTTGTATTTTTTTACAATATCAGCCTCATCAAATCCTTCGGCAAGTAGTTTCTGTTTTTTCACTCTGCCCAACGAATGTCCTGTAAACACAAAGGGAATATCGAAAATTTCAGAAAGTTGACCAGCAACATACCCCGCATCTGCATAATGGCCATGGACGAGGTTTGGCACCTTACCCTCTTTTTTAATAAACTTAGTTGTTTTATCGACATACTCATCCAGATGAGGCCACAACAGCTCTTTTCTCATGTACTTCTTGCCGCCGCATTGTATTCTAACAATCCTGAAGTTACTGTTTACTTCTTCTACAAGCTGTGAATAATCATCAGATACAGATTTATCGGCAATTAACCTCGTAAACAGGTCAACCCTGTCAACCTTTTCATGTTTGCAGAGGGCTTCGCACAATTCTACAACATATTTAATCTGTCCGCCGGTATCGGCATCCCTGCCCATCTCCATATTCTCAGCACGAAGCAGACCGTGAATACTGAACATCTGAATATAAAGCTTTTCTTTCAATTTACCTGCTCCTCATCAGCAATAATAATTCTGAATTTATCATAGAACAGGCCATTTACCGGTATTGCTCCTTCTATCCGGCAAATCTGTTCCGCAAATTCACTTGCAACGGATAACATTTTCTTCGGGTCCCAATTTCGCAGAAATCCGATTGCAAGCATTGCCGCAAAACCATCACCTGCACCTACCGTATCGACAATATCATTAATTTTAACTGATCGATGGACTGTATGCTGTCCCTTTAAAAACAGCTCACTGCCCCGATACCCTCCGGTAAGGGCAACCATTTCAAGAGAAAATTTATTCATTAAATATTCCACATATCTATTTGTCTCTTTTTTGTATCCGGTCATTTGCTTTATAGTCTCAAGTTCCTCATTATTGAGTTTTAGTATATCTGCCCGCCTGAGAGACTCCATAATTATCTCCTTGTCATAACAGTCCGGCCTTAGATTGATATCATACATGCATTTTGTTTCTGAGTTCCTTTTTGCAAGAATAGTTTGTATTGATTCAAAACCGCATATGCTTCTCTGGATAAGGGTGCCAAAATAGATAAGGTTAATCGAACGGTCAAGTGTAGACAAAATTGATCGGTCCGTTTTTAAGAAGTCATAAGCAGCATTTCTTTGAATGCTAAAATCAGGTATACCATTTCTGTCCAGTTTTACAATCACTTTACCGGTTTTATGGGTTTCATCAACCTGTAAATCATCCGTACTGAAACCATATTCCTTTATCTTGCTTAATATTTCCTCTCCTTCAGGATCTTTCCCAACTCTGCTGATAAAGCGAACGGGCGTTCCAAGCTTTTTCAGATGAAAAGCAAAATTAAAAGGCGCACCTCCGATTCGTTTGTATTTCGGAAATATATCAAAAAGTATTTCACCAATAGACAAGATCATACTTCAAGATCTTTCTTGTGAGAATCATAGAATTTCCTGATAGTATTTTTTAATTCAGT
>JBHHYW010000023.1:0-14141 GCA_046757745.1 Candidatus Scalindua sp. | reverse complement strand
GTCAGTTGAGGGCGATAGGATATGCCATCCATTATGCCGGCCGTTATATAGACGGACGGAGAAGCATAATGGAAATATGCCGGCAGGTGTTAACCGATATCAGGGAAAAAGGGTTGGATTGCTTGAGTGATAGGGAGGCAAGGGGTGACTTTGCTGAATTCAGGATCTACGAAATGGCAGCAACCCTGAATCGTTTTCGAGCGTTAAGAGTAGAGCAGAGGAGTTGAATTTTTACCCTAACTCAAGGAGAAGTGAAACCTGTCTGCGGGGAGAATTAGCCTGTTAAAGATATGGTTTTAATTCCTTGGATTTCGTGTTCCAATGTTTTCTTCTCTTTGTCAGTATCATATTGAGCTTGAAGCCTGATAAAATAACCTTCTGACATGCCAAAATATTTTGCCAGTCTTAATCCCGTATTTGCTGAGATTCTACGCTTGCCTCTGAGTATTTCACTAATCCTCATTGGAGTAACGCCAATATCTTTAGCCAGTCGGTAGGCAGTGATATTTGAGGGTTTCAAAAATTCTTCTTCTAAAAATGTCCCCGGATGTTCCAAAGAAATTGATTCATTTTTCTTAGGCATAAATAATCTCCATTATGTAAATCTCAATGATAATCTACTATTTCAACATTATAAGCATTATTCTTTTTCCATTCAAAGCATATTCTCCATTGCCTTTACTAACTCACTCTTTTTATTTCGCCTCTAATACATGCCCAAAAATAGTTTTGTAAACAATTACTTTCTCAAATACCTCGGTCTGTATTCTGTCGAAACCATCAATTTGAATTTCCTGATCTTGCGCTGGATTAATAGAATCTACAATAACAAGCAACCAATAGGCATCACATTTTTTATATTTTCTTGCACGTACCTCTTTATCTCTGACAATATCAACTATTCGATCCTTTGACATTATTGGTACATTATGGACTTGGACGACTCTCCACTTTGCGTCTTTGTATTCCTCCGCATTTAAATAAACAAAGGAGAGTTCTGGAACCGTCTTGAAAAGATCCTTTCTTATTTTCCCTGTTTCCCATTTCTCAATCTGTTTTGCAAAATCCACCAACTTCCTTACGAGCTTCTTCTGCTCTCTAATCGGGTTCGCTTCATCAAACCCAAATGAAATTTCGAATTTCTTTCCTTTTTCCGTCTGATAAATGCGCTGAGCCTCTGAGACGACTTTTTCACGTAATATGCTTTGGACCTGTTTGCTTTCCAGGAGAGACCCTTTTTTAAGAAAAAAATTGGTTATCTCGATCCCAATTCGGCTTTCTCCTTCTACAATAACATCAGGACTATCCCCGTAAATTATGGTACCTGATGGTAATGTATAATCCTTGCAGAACTTTTCAAAGTAATACCTTTCTATATCCTGATTTGAGATTCTATTCATATCCTCTATCGAGTTAACACAGAATTGTCAGATGTAAGCCCTTAAGAATAATAAGAACCAAGTCATCTTGAATACAACAAAAATACTTAAGACAAGTCAACACTGACGGCTGGCATTCGTGACCAATGACTTATTCGGTGTTTTTAATTAAAATGTTTGTATCAAATCTGTACTACTTCTTTCGTCCCGAACAATACGGGCAACCCTTTCCCATATTCCTGTTGTTAATCCACGCATCCCATTCATGGTTCTTGTTTTTACTGCATAGCCACCACACTTTTTTATTAGAACTTGGAGTTACGTCTTCTGGTGTCAAAGAACCATTTTTTACAGGATGCCATTCTTTGGCTAATTTAGGATTGATGGTTTTTAGACAGTTATCTTCGCATACCCTTTTTCCCGAACAATACGGGCAACCAGTTCCCATATTTCTGTCGTTAATCATTGATTCCCATTCATGATTCTTGTTTTTACTACATAGCCACCACGCTCTTTTGTTAGAACCTGGAGTTACGTTTTCTGGAGTTAAGGAACCATTTTTTGCGGGATGCCACTCTTTGGCTAATTTAGGGTTAATAGCTTGCAAGCAGTTGTCTTTAGAAACTCTCTTTCCTGAGCATAATGGGCAACCATACTTTCGTATTGCACGCTCAGCTATACGAGCTAACCATTCATGTTCTTTTTTCTGGCTACACAGCCACCACACTTCCTTATTAGAACCTTTTGATACAGTTGCTGGTGTTAAACTACCATTTTTAGTAGGATGCCATTCTTTCGCTAATTTGGGATTGGTGTTTTCCAGACAGTTATCCTTGGAAACTTTATTTCCTGAACAGTACGGACAACCTCTTCCTCGGCTCCTATGACTAATAGTGGTTTGCCACTCATGACCTTTTTCACATTTCCACCAAACCTTCTTATTGCTGTTCGGCATAAATTCATCTGGCTTCAAAGGGCTGTTTCTCTCAAAATACCATTCATTCAATAAACCAGAATGTGCAACCGCAAAGTTGTTTATTACTGTTGGTCTGCGACCAGAGCAATAAGGGCAACCGGTTCTTCTTTTTCCTGTTCTACTATGAATTGTTGCTTGCCATTCGTGACGTTCTTTGCACTTCCACCAGGCTTTAAAGGCTACACCCGAAGTAAAATTTTCCGGTATAAATGGAGCATTTTTTTTATAATTCCACTCAGCAACCAAATGTTTATGCATCTTGGCTAACGAGTATTCAGGAGGAGGAGATGGTAAATATGAGATGAACCTCTCATATTCAATATAATTTTGAGGGGAAGCAAATTTTAAGTACGTCTGTATTTTGCTTAGATCTTGATCGCTTAAAGAAATATAAGTCATCATAGTTTGTAGGAATCTATGAATTATCGTTATGTCTTCTTCATTTTCATTACAAACTGTATCTGAGTTATCTATAGGTGACAATCTTTTATCTCTTATTCTTAAAAGCCTTATTCCTTTGTCACTAAATTTCTGACCTTTAATCCTATCCCTTTCTTCCTTGCCAAGATGCCATCGATAACCATCAAACTCAACAGCGAGGGAGTATTTAGGGATATATATATCTGCTTCAATTCCATCTATTTTCTCCCTCCATTTGACATTATCAATTAAATGCCTAAGTTCACATAAAATACGTATCTCAATGCGAGACGTTTGAGATGTACAATAAGGACAGCCAGTTTTATCTGCTCCTGTTCTTTTATTTGGTGAGGTAAGCCATTCATGTCCTCTATTGCATTTCCACCAAACTTTTTTATTGCTACCGGGAGTTAATGTTTCTGGTTTTAAAGGAGCATTTCGATTAGAATTCCACTCAGCTATTAGATTAGGAAAAAGGACTGCTAAATTATTATTATGTGAAGCTAACTTCCCTGAGCAGTAAGGACAGCCGGTTGATCTGCCAGTTCTGTGGTATAAAGATGTCTTCCATGCGTGTCCCTTATTACATATCCACCAGATTTTTTTAGCGGTACCAGGTCTTACCTCTTTAGGTGTTAACTTCCCATTTTTTGTAGGATGCCATTCTTTAATAAGATCAGGATAAAGGACTTCCAAAGAATTGTCATGTCCTGCCAATCTTCCGGAGCAATAAGGACAACCGGAATGTTTACTTGTACGATCGGAGATAGCAGTCAGCCATTCATGACCTTTCTCACACTTCCACCACACTTTTGTATGACTGCTCGCTGTGTATTCTTCTGGTTTTTGAGGATCGTTCTTTTTAAAATGCCATTCTTTTAATAGTTGAGGATTTCGAACAGCAAAGTTATTGCCTGCCGTTGGTCTTTGGCCAGAGCAATAAGGACAGCCGGTTTTATTTACTCCCGTTCTGTTACAAACCGTTGCCATCCATTCATGGCCCTTCTCACACTTCCACCAAACTTTTTTATTGCTTTGAGGTGCAACTTCATAAGGCGAAAGAGTACCATTTTTTTGTGGATGCCATGATGTGCTAATTTCAGGATGAATCTCAGCTAGAGAGCTAGAAGTGGTCATTTAATTAGTAACCTTTAGATTATGAAGGATGATTATTTATATATTTTGTCACCGAACTCCACTTTAATTTTTCGGTGCAGCTACTTGTTAGCTTTTTATTCAACAATAAACTTACCATCAGCTTGCCCAATCATTATTCTTGGAGCCCCACTCCCAAAGGGAACCTCCACTACCCATACGCCGGTGAATTCCGGTGATTTTATAACTGTAAAATGTAACCCTAGAAGCTCTTTGATATTAGAAAGCGCACTAGGAATATCATTAGCCAAGTTAACAATACCTTTATCGTGACCCCAAGGGTTGTCGGCATGTAAGAATTTACCTAGTCGATCATACAAATTTTCGAACATTTTTGGTGAGAAAACTTTGTCATCTTTTCTTTCAAAGTGCCAAACGCCATCGTTTTTGACTGGTTGCTTCACTGGCTTTGGATAAAAGTCTTTATTTATTGCCCGTAAAGCTTTAAGCATTTTGTTACCGTTAAAATCTTTTCGGAAATCAGGGTTTTTATCCGCTTTTGCTCTGTATTGCGAATAAGCTTGCTTATTAGGAGATATAGCAGCTAGAGCAATGCATTCCATGGCTTTTCTTAATTGGAGAGTAGCTGATTCGAAATCCATATATGATCCACCATTCGAATACGCAGAAATGTAAGAATTTGAGGCTTCTAGCCTTTCTGTAACCTCTTTCATTTTGTGAATATATATTTCTTGTGCGTCCATGACTCTCCGTGAAAGCAAACTCGCAGCCCCACGACCTAAAATTGAATCAGCGTATTACGCGGTCAGGTTGAGCAATAAATTAGAAAATTTTTGCATATAAATTTGGGTACTCTAATTTGTACCAGTCTATAAATGCTTGAGGCTTGCAACCAAATTCTAAAGAAAATTTTCCTATTAATTCATCATATGAATAAAAATCACTGAATGGTAAATTCTTACCGGATTCTAAAATGTCTTTTATCTTCTGCTTACTATTTACTGCCTACTTTTGGTTGCGGCTAAATCATATGAGGTATTTAAGTATTAACGGATTTAGGAATTTTTAATTCCTCAATCCCTCAATCATAAATCACCTTAGCATATCGCCTCATACTCACACCACCTGCATCTCTGATCAGCCAATTTCTTGAAGTCTCCATCCTTATGTGCCACGAAGAAATTGTCCAGGGTCGAGTCTAATTCTTTGCAGGCTTCCTCAGTGGTATCAACTGCTACCGGCTTATCCGGTACAAGGAAGTAGAGTATGGTTTCATCCACCTTCTTGCCATAAATCGTTTCCAGTGCCCGGGCATAGAGCTGCATCTGAAGTTGATAGTATTTTACCTTCTCCGGTATTTCATCAGTGGTAATATCATTTGCCTTGTAGTCAATAATTTTTAACAGACCTTCATTATTAAAATAGAAAAGATCTATCTGTCCTCTTATAAGATTGTGTCTGTAATTAAATATAAATGATGTTTCCCGTTTCTGCTGTTTACCGGAAACAACTTCCTTACCAATATCACTTTTGTAGAAAGAGTTTACCCAGTTCGCAACAAGGTCTATACTTTTTTGGTTTGTATCCAGCCCAAAGACGCCCAGCTCTTTTTTAATATACTCATCGAGTTTGTCTTCAGAAAGATGGTAGTTCTTAAAGACCCTGTGCACAATATTTCCCAGCTCGTGTCCGGGCAGCTCATCGTCTTTCAGATTGCTTCCATCTTCACCTTCGGTATAATCCGGCTCAGTCCAACGTCTTTCATTTATACCCTGCAGACCCAGAATAGAGTTAAAATAGTATAACTGCGGGCAAAAGTGAAACTTGAGTATCTCTGTGACGGAGTATACATAGTGACTGTTATCAACATCAACTGTGTGCGTGATTGTTGACAAAATATTTTTGCCTGTATCAGCTATCTCTCTTGAAGGTGAAGGTGTCTTGATTTTATTACATTTTGTTATCTCATTCTTGTATTTAACCAACAGTTTAATTCTTTTGCCCTCTTTTGGTGGTTTGTTTTCATTTTTTATGCGCGTATGTCTTATCTCGACCGTTTGTGATGAATTCTGGCCGTACTTATTGTCATCGAGTTTTATGATTTCCGGGTTATTTTTGGGATTAGGGTTCAGGTCGAGAGTTGAAGAGACATAACCGTACCAATTGCCATTGTCTTTATCTCCTTTAGTCCTGTTCCTGTTTATGCCTCCGGAAATTATCAGGTGTTCCTGTGCTCTCGTCATTGCTACAAAGAGCAGGCGTCGTGACTCCCGTAACTCCTTTTCCTTTGATTCATCATTTATCAGTTCATAACTCAGTGGCCTTTCCTCTTCATTAGTCGATGGGTTCAGTATCTTAAAGCTGATTCCATGGTCCTTTGAATATACAAAATAATCTGAAGGCCTTGTGTTGTCTCTATCAACGTCGGCAACAATAACAACCGGAAACTCCAGTCCTTTAGCGGAATGGGTCGTAATTAATTTAACAACGTCATCTTCCTCGGATTCAACCGGCGCTTCGGATTCTCTTATCTCCCTGAACTTATAACCTTCTACAATCTCAATAAAATCTCTCAATGTCAGAGGTTCGAAGTCCTCCTGGTTTTTACATAATTCGACAATCTTCAGGAGGTTTGCATACCTTTTCTTTCCATTTGAGAAAAGAAGCATCTTTGATTGAAATTCAGTTTTCTTGAGGATGAAAGAGATCAGGTTCCATAATGAGGTTCTGGGTTTGATGCCTTGTATCTCATTCAGGAATTTCGTAAATTGGATAACCTTGTTCAGCGATTGTGCCTCTATTTCTTTTATGGCGCCAACTTCATCCAGGGCCTGATAGAGAAGTTTCTTTTCATTGTTGTTATGGGCGTGGTCTGCCAGCCGGAAAAGGGCGTCATCGTCTATTCCGACAAACGGAGACTTTAAGACTGCGGCCAGGTTTATCTCGTCAAGAGGTGATTCGATGACCTTCAGGAGGTTGATAATGTCCGTAATCTCTGTAGTATTAAAGAATCCTCTTCCGGTGACTACATAGTAAGGGACATCAAGATGTGACAGGCTGTGTTCGTATAGTCTTATGTCTGTTGTACTCCGAAACAGGATAGCAATGTCCTTGTAAGATATATTCCTATCCTGTTCTCTTCTGTTTGTTATTCTGATCTCACCTTTATCTACAATATCCTTTATTCTTTTTGCTATCTCCATTGATTCCTGTTTCCTGGCCTCGGACTTATCTTTCCCCTCCGCCACGATTATCTCAATTGAGGGAACAGGCTTGTCTGAGAATTCCGCACCTGCCTTCAACTGCTGTGTACTGTTAGTGGGAGAAGCTATCTCATCTTGACCTTCCTCCACACCGGTCTGGCCGACCGGCCACAATCTGTTAAATATATGGTTTATAAAATCGAGTACCTGCGGGCGGCTCCTGAAGTTTTCATTCAGGCTTATTAAAGATTCCCGGTCAGAATCTTTCTGTATATCCTGGAATATTTCAACCTCTGCATTTCTAAAACCATAGATGGACTGTTTCTCGTCTCCCACAATGAATAAATTATCCTTGCTTCTTATGAGGTCTATTATGGTCTTTTGCAGTCTGCTTATGTCCTGAAATTCATCAACCAGTATGTACCGGAATTTCCGTTTTATTTCACTTGCTATCTGTTTTTTATTTTTCAGTAACTCTATTGTTTTGACCTCAAGGTCTGTAAAGTCGATAAGGCTCTCATCCATTTTCCATTCTGAGTAGGCAATATCGAAGTTTGTGAGAAAATCTCTTAACACCATCTTGATCCTTATCGAATAACCCTCTGCGAGTAATCCAACAAGTGTTTTGAGTTCTTCGCGCAGGGCACCCAAAGGTTGTTTTACGTCCTTTGATACGGACAGGTTTATGGCAGAGTGAATGGCTTTGACTCTGTTTAATAATGCAAGTATGAGATTGTCTTTTTGAGAAGGATTTTCTTTTCCCTTGTATAGTTTGTTTATATCATTTTGCAGGTTTGAAGCATTCCAACGTTCTAAAACATGTTCTACTTTTTCTCTGGTTTTCTCAGGGAGTTTTTTTTCTGCGCGGATATCATTAATTTCATTTATCAGCTCCTCTATCTCGTTATAAGAATTAACGATGTCCTGGGACAAATCATTCTGGTTTACGGTTCGTGTGATAGGCACGCATGCATTCCTGATCTTTTCATAGAGTTGTATAAGGTTTTCCTTGAATGACTTTAACCTGCTCCTTTTGGAGTCGGTTTGCTTCCAGAATATGTCGTTCAGGAATGTATCCAGGCTTTTTTCCTCTGCCCATTTTTTAAGTGTGCCCAGCATAGTCTGTTCTTTGGCCCTGCCGGCTTCGAGTTCGTCCATGACGCGGAATTGAGGGTCGATGCTCGCCTCTATTGCGTTTTCTCTAAGTAATCGTGAACAGAAACTGTGGATGGTGGATAGATAAGCAAACTCAATCTCCTGACGTTCTTTTTCCATTCCCTTCTCTTCGAAAGACCTGGCGGCTCTTATCTTCATCACGTTTGCCGCCTTCTCAGTGAATGTAAGAGTGAGTATCTCGTTGATTGATACGTTGTGTTCGGTTACAAGGTTTGAAAATCGTTCCACAAGTACGCGTGTCTTTCCTGAACCGGGCCCGGCAACAACACAGATGTCTCTGTCCGTAATCGTGACACCTTTTATTTGAGAATCAGTCAGTTTGTTTTTCATATCTTTTTAGACAGGATTTACAGGATAAATCTTTTGTTTAGTCATTTGTTATTCGTAATTCCACAATAATCAATCTACAATTGTCAATACTCAATCTTAACTCTTGCTTCTTTCCTTTCTGATTTCACCTTAGAGTCAATTTGTGAAATTCGTGTCTAATGTTCACCTCAATCTCCATTTATCAATACGGCAGACGTTTGCGAAATCGCAGTTCCCCTCACCGCAGAAATCAATATTTGCCGGATCAAGTTCAATCCTTCCCTTGCGGATTTCTCTTGAGAATTTAAAGATATGGTTCATTGCATTCTTCAGCAGCTTGTTGAATTCTTTGTTATCAACGGAAAGTGATTTCCTTGCCGGTTTTATATTGAGCTTGAGTTTGTCGATTAATTCCCGATTATATATTCCCGTCTTTTTAGAGGTCTTCAGTGCGTAGAATTCAGCGACGACGGGAACAACCCCAAACACATCTCGCAAGGCAAGTATGTAGATGGGCAGTTGTAGGTCAAGGCCCTCTTCAAGTTCAGTTAACCTGAATTCTGTCTGTCCGTATTTGTAGTCAATAATTATGCCAACTTTTTTTCCATTAACTTCTGAAACGTCAACCCTGTCAATCTTGCCGGAAATTTCAATACCACCTTTATCCCCATCACTGATTTTCAGGGTTTCAATCCCTTCATCCCCAAATTTTGCTTCAAACATTGAGGGTTTGAATGCTGGCAGATTAGATTCTTTTTCCATGGCCTCAAATGTCAGAAGCGTATTAAGCATCTCATTTCTGGCCTTCAATTCTTCAAAACCTGTAACCATTCCTCTGGTTTTCCGGTTAAAAATGTCATCAAATATTCCTGTGATATTTTCAGCTTCTCCGGTATCTTTAAAATATTCCTCAAGTACCTTGTGAATAATGGTTCCCTGCATTAACAGATCCATGGATTTAGGAATGGCCTGCCTGAGTTTGAGTGTTGAACTGCCAAAATATTTGTAAGGGCACTGGGCATAGTCTTTCAGCTTTGTGGGTGAAAACCTTGTGCTTGTTTCACTGATCTTCTTTACTATTTTTTTATCAAGGAGTTTAAGCTTCAGATTATTGTAGGAATCTATCAGTGTCGTTAACGTGCGGAGTTCTTCCCTGAGTGAAGCCTTGTTTTCTGCATTGTTATTATATAACCAGAGTGCGATTGCCTTTTCGTATTGCTCCCTTTCGGATACATAGGGGGTATTAAGGTGATAATAGACAAAGTTCTTTGAATCGGTTGAGGTGATGATCTCTTCCGGTTCGGGGATTATCTTTGAAAGGTTTCTCCGGATTGTGATTCCCTGAACTGTTTCCTCCGGGAATAACTTCTGTGTATCAGACAGGAAAAAAGAGGGCAGTGTCAGATTGCCGTTACTGTTTGCTGACGGATAGGATAAATAGAGCCTCTCCTTTGCGCGTGTAACGGCTATGTAGAACAGGTATCTCTCTTCGTCCATCTGTTCACTTGCTTCTCTCAGGGTAATTTTTCCTGTGGCATTAAGCTTCTTCCTGTGATAATCTTTCAGAAACAGATCTTCCCGTACCTGTTGGGGGAACTCTTTTTCGAGCAGGCCTCCCACAAAGACGATGGGCATTTCCCACTGTCTCGCTTCCAGTACATTGATAACGTTAACAACCTCTTTCCGTCTGTCTGTTTCCCTGTACGACGATAAGGCGACCTGCGATTTAAGGATTTGGTTGAACTCCCTGAATGCAAGATTTTCCGTATTACCTGAAAGATCACCAAGGGTGTTGTTGTTAAGAATTGCCATGAACTCCTTCAGGGCGCCTGCATCTGTCTTCATCAATCCTGAGATCTCCTGATTGGGGTTTTCTTCAGTAATAGATTTCACAAGCGGCGTAAATGCGGGTTTGTAAAACAGATTCACAATGTCAGTATAGCATTTGCAATAGTGGCTGAATGTATGCCTGCCATCCAGGTTGGTGAAAATCTTCTTCAGTTGTTTCAGGAAATCGCTAACAAGCTTTAATTCGCTTGTAAGCTTCTGCCATCTATTGCAGTCGTTAACAGTGCCTCTTCTTAAGTATTCCTGTTCCAGTCTGTTTATAATGTTTCCGTCTATGCCTGTGTTAGATTTTAGTACCTTCCAGACCGCTTCATCCTGCCACGTGTTTGTAAAAATTTGCGCTGTATTCAATACGGCCTTGATCAGGGGATTATCTTTTAAAGGTTTCCTGCCATAGATCCTTACCGGAATGCTGAACCTTGTGAAAGTGTCTCCAATGATATCCTGATACTTTTCTATATTTCTGAATATCACGGCAATCTGGCTGAAGGTATAACCATCTCGGTAAGTCAGTTTTCTTATCATGCGGGCGATTTGTTCTACCTCATCCTGCATGTTGGCAGCAGCCGTAATCCGCAATGAAGTGTCGGAGCTATCAGGTTCTGCTATAAACGTGTCTTCAGGTTGAGAGAATATGTTTGCTTCAATATACCCCAACATCCGGCTGGCCGTTCTCCTGTTCTCATCAAGCCGCAATTCCCGGAGATTCAATTCTGAGAGTCTGGAATATGTCTTGTAAGAAACCCGAAATGCGGGTGGTACAGGATCGGCAATTTGATATGGCAGAGTGATATAGACATTCGGTATAAGAGAGGTTAATTCCTTTATAAACTTCAGTTCGAGTTGTGTGTAATCGTGAAAACCGTCTATTAATAATAGTTCGACTTCGGAGAAGGTATCCTTGTCCATTTGCGATAAGGCTTGTGCCAGGAAATCTTCCCTGTCCACCAGGCCCTTCCGGTTCAGTGCTTTTTGATAACACTCATAAAGTTTTACCAGTTCGTTACACTTCAGGTTAAGGGGTGAATAGGCATTGCCTGTTTGAATCTCTTTGAGTACGGCTTTAAAAGGAAGCGGGCAGAGTGAGTTCTCTTTAATCTCTCTGGCCAAGTTCAGGAAAGCGGTTTTAAACCCTGCATATCCTGTGACCCCTGAGAAATAACCTTTATCGGCGCTTTTAAAGATGTTGGACAGGATCAGGTCCTTCTCACCTTCATTGATCAGTTTCTGTAAGGGTGCAATATCAACACTGTCCAGAATTTTATTTGCCAGTCCGGAAAAGGTGACAAGTCCTGTGTCAAGATAACCCTTAAATCCGGATGTCCTTAAGATATGGTCTCTGAGATGTTCAACCTGACTGTGGGTTGGCAGGATGAAGATTACATTATCTTCTTTGTGTTCTTCAACAAAACGGGAATATTCCTGAAGGACAAGGTGTGTCTTGCCGCTGCCGGCTTTTCCTGAGACTAAAAACCTTTCTTGCATATGATTTCTAAAAAAGATTAACAGGATAAACAATGATTGAATTATATTAAAACTAAATTCATATATAATGTGTATACACATTATATATGAATATTTAAAGATTGTCAAATAAATTTTATATTTTTTTTGACAAATATATAGTACAAAGAGATATAATGTATGCATACATTATATCTATCTGGTTGTTAATATGTTCTCAAAATCTATAAAAAATAAGCTCAGCGAGCATTTCTCGGTTCCTGTGCGTTATAAACATTTGCAGGAACATGCAGAACTGATCATTGGACAAACTCAATGCTCTGTTGTTGCCAACCTCATACGTGATTTGCTAGAAGACCGTGTTGTTAACTCCTACGATATTATTGCCAAAGACGGTAAGACCGTTACCCTGTACTGTTCACATAAACTCGACAAGCTAAATCCATACGTGATAGCACAGGCCATGTTTCCTAAAGAATATTTCGGCAATTTGACTTCCATCTACTACCACTCACTAACGAACCAGGTACCAAAAGCGATATACATATGTTATGAGAAAAAGTCTGCCAAACGGAAAAAAGTGAACACCGTAAATAGCAATGAACTGCGCCGCAACTTCATCAAACCACACCGGCATACGAAACACGTGTATACACTCAATGACTACGAGATCATCGTGGTGGAACGACTCGCAAAAATCTCGGGTTCCGGAGTTGTTGAAAGTCATCGACCAGGCACATTGTTGCCGAACACGTCTCGTGTTACTTGTATTGAACGCGCCCTGATAGACGCGGTTGTGAGTCCGCAGTATAACGGTGGAATAGTCAGTGTATACACATATTTCAGGAACGCACGGGACATGCTGAACATGGCACGGCTTATTAAAATCTACAGGCAATTAGAGTTTGTTTATCCATATTCTCAATCCATTGGATTCCTTCTGGACAGAGCAGGCATGTCAAAGTATGCATCTGTAATCTACAAAAATTTTCCACCTGAGCACAGTTTCTTTGTTGACCACGACGCAAAGACTACATGGGTTTATGACGAGAAATGGAAACTCTATTACCCTGCGGGACTTGTAAATGAAGATTGAAGAAGTAATTACTCAAACTATAATCGCTATATATAGTACTCCTTCACCATCAGAAACTCTTTTTTTAAAGGGAGGAAGTGCAATGCGGCTGTTTGACAATCTGACTTCCCGTCTTTCGATAGATGCAGATTTCTCAGTCCATACGGATATAGATAATGAGAGCAAATTCTTTCGAGACTTGAAGTCTTCTGTGGGAGCCAGCTTCAGAAGAAAAAGATTCGATATTATTGATTTCGAGTGGAATAGAAAACCTGAGAAGATCCTCGCGAAATATCCAGCTTGGTGGGGTGGATGGCTATGTGAGTTCAAACTTGTTTCCTTTCAATATAGAGGCAAGGTGATAGAAACCAAGAGAAGAAATGCTTTGATTCCAGACGGGGCTAATTCTTCGAAGGTTACAGTGGAAATAAGCAAGCATGAATATTGTGGAAAGAAACGAACCAAAACTATTCAGGGTGTAAAGATCTTCGGGTATTCTCGCGAGTTGCTTGTTCTGGAGAAGATTCGTGCTATTTGTCAGCAGCATCCTGATTATGCGTACAGGTCGAGCAAGAACAGATCTCGTGATTTCTATGACATATACGAGTTGACTGCCAATGCAGACGATGGTTTTATAAGTAGGTGTAGTTCTCAAATAGAGAAGGTATTCCTCGCAAAAGAAGTTCCACTGGAAATTCTGGCTTCGTTGTGGGAAGTCGACTTTATTGATGAGCAACGCCGAGGATTCGATGCAGTGAAAGATACCGTGATTGGAGAGATTCATGGCTTCGATGTTTATGTTGAGCACTTGCGATTCTTCGTGAAGGACATTTATCCTGAAGCTGTGTAGTTGACCCCGACCCTTAAACTTTGAGCCCTGAACTTGTTTCAGGGTCAGGATGATTTCTAATGTGTTCAACCTGACTGTGGGTTGGCAGGATGAAGAGTACGTTATCTTCTTTGTGTTCTTCAACAAAACGGGAATATTTCTGAAGGACAAGGTGTGTCTTGCCGCTGCCTGCTTTTCCTGAGACTAAAAACCTTTATTGCATATAATTTTCTAATTTTTAAACAAGTCATTCCTGAGGCAGATTCGCTAAGGCGAACGCCCACGTCCGCCTTAGCCCGACTTTCGCTATTCGAGGTGTTTTGATGGGCTAAGTCCTTATAAATCA